>CABQHF010000012.1 GCA_902463905.1 uncultured Faecalibacterium sp.
CCCGGTTGGAGCGGATGAACAGCACGCAGTTCAGCTGGCTTTCCAGCCGGTTCATCGAGTGGGTGATGTTGGGCTGGTTGTTGCCCAGCACCCGCGCGGCCTTGGTAAAATTCTGATACTTCGCCACATAATAGAAGATCTTGTAGTATTCCCAGTCCACATACATGGGCATCTGCCTCCATTCATATCAAATTTACATTGCAGCCATGTGGAAGATACGTTTTACACATTCTGCCTCTGCTCGTATAATAGCACTGCAATCCGAAATTGCAAGAGGGAAATCCAAAAGTATCGTAAAGTGGTATGGGAAAAGAAGGTAAATGAAGTATTATGTTGACTGCTGTTACTGGAATCAATTGGGGCGATGAGGGCAAGGGCCGCGTCATCGACCTGCTGGCAGAACATGCGGACATCGTTGCCCGCTATCAGGGCGGCAACAATGCCGGGCACACCGTCGTCACAGAGCAGGGCAAGTTCATCCTGAACCTGCTGCCCTCCGGCATCCTCCACCCGGAGGTGACCTGTGTGCTGGGTGCGGGCATGGTCATCGACCTGGACCATCTGGCCGGGGAGATGGACGCCATCGAGGCGCGCGGCATCACCGTCGGCCCGGAGAACCTGAAACTCTCCGACAAGGCCACCATCTCCATGCCGTGGCACAAGGTGCAGGACGGTCTGGAAGAGGACCGTCTGGCCAAGAAGGGCAGTGCGTTCGGCTCCACCCGCCGCGGCATCGCCTATGCCTACAGCGACAAATACCGCAAAAAGACCCTGCGTCTGGGCGACCTGCTCCATCTGGACGAAAAGCGGGTGCAGGACCGCCTGCACATGATCCTGGAATCCAAGAATCTGGAGCTGGCGGGCTGCTATCATCAGGAGCCCATGAGCTACGACGCCCTGCTGGAGTGGTGCCGGGTGCAGGCCGGGCAGTTTGCTCCGTACATCTGCGATGTGGGGGCCTTCCTGCAGCAGGCCCACGACAGCGGCAAGCGCATCGTGCTGGAAGCCCAGCTGGGTGCCATGCGGGACATCGACTACGGCATCTTCCCGTTCACCTCCAGCTCCAATACGCTGGCGGCCTATGCACCGCTGGGGGCAGGCATCCCCAACTGCAAGCTGGACCATGTGGTGGGCGTGCTGAAAGCCTACTCCACCTGCGTGGGTGCCGGCCCCTTTGCGGCCGAGAACGCCATGGGCGAAGTGTGGAACGAGCAGCTGCGCAAGGCAGGCGGCGAGTACGGTGCCGCCACCGGCCGCCCGCGCCGGGTGGGCCCCTTTGACTGTGTGGCCAGCCGCTATGGCCTTGCCATGCAGGGTGCCGACAAGATCGCCCTGACCAAGCTGGACGTGCTCAGCAGCCTGAAGGAGATCCCGGTCATCACCGGTTACAAGCTGGACGGCGTGGAGGTCCCCGCCTTCGACCCGCTGTCCGACCTGGACCGTGTGGAACCGGTGGTCACCATGCTGCCCGGCTGGGAGCAGGATATTTCCGGCTGCACCAGCTGGGACGAGCTTCCCGAAGCAGCAAAGAACTATGTGCAGTTCCTGGAAAAGCAGCTGGACCATGAGATCCAGTTCGTTTCCACCGGTGCCGAGCGCGAGAAGTTCGTGTTGAAAGGAGCATGGCTGTGAGACATTTCATTGAACCGAACAGCTTTTCACGGAACGAGCAGCTGGCCCTGCTGGACCTTGCCGACCGGATGGAGGCAAACCCCGCACCCTACGCCCACCTGTGCGACGGGCGCATCCTGGCCACCCTGTTCTATGAGCCGTCCACCCGTACCCGGCTTTCTTTCGAGTCGGCCATGCTGCGGCTGGGCGGCAAGACGCTGGGCTTTGCAGGAGCACAGCTTTCTTCCGCCAGCAAGGGCGAGACGGTGGAGGACACCGCCCGCGTGGTGAGCAACTACGCCGACGTCATCGCCATGCGCCACCCCAAGGAGGGTGCTCCGCTCCGGGCGTCCCGGTATGCCCGCGTGCCGGTCATCAATGCAGGCGATGGCGGCCACGCGCACCCCTCCCAGACCATGATCGACCTGATGACCATTCGTCAGCGCAAGGGGCGGCTGGATCATTTGACCATCGGCTTCTGCGGCGACCTCAAGTTCGGCCGGACGGTCCACTCCCTGACCGCCGCGCTGAGCCAGTTTGAGGGCAACCGCTTTGTGTTCATCTCGCCGGAGGACCTGCGCCTGCCCCGCTACGTCAAGACCGAATCGCTGGAGCCCACCCATCAGGTCTACACCGAGACCGATGATCTGGAAGCGGAACTGCCCCATCTGGATGTGCTGTACATGACCCGCATCCAGCAGGAGCGCTTCTTCAACGAGGAAGAGTATCTGCGCCTGAAGGGCTGCTACCAGCTGGACGAGGCCATGCTGCGGCTGGCCCCGGCGGATATGCCGGTGCTGCATCCGCTGCCCCGCATCGACGAGATCAGCACCGACGTGGACAACGACCCCCGCGCCGCCTACTTTGATCAGGTGCACAACGGTGTCTACATCCGCATGGCCATCATTCTGGCCCTGCTGGGCATCCCGGACCCGCTCACCGGCAAGACCGTGCTGGACCACTGAATACAACCAAAAGACAGGCCCCCGGACGACTGTAAAAAAGCCATCCGGGGGCCTGTTCTGCGGATTGGGATGGATCGGCTCACCGTGCTGTCATCCAGGCGGCCAGCAGCACCAGACCATCCCGCGTGCCCTCGGGCTGCTTCTGTTATAAAGCCTGCCCGGGGCAGAAACAAGAGGGGGCTTGCATCGGCCCAAAACTGTGCTACAATAGATGTACCTACAACGATGTAGATACATCTTTCGACGAGACAGGGGAGACACCTATGGACATCACCCAGCGAAAAATCACAAAGATCGCGCGGGAAGCGGAAAAGCTGGTCCTGCTCACCGTACGGGAAGAGGGAGTCGGCACGGCGGAGATCGACCTGATCCATGCACTGCGCCACCACCCCGGCTGCACCCAGGCACAGCTGGCCGAGCTTCTGCACGCGGACAAGGCCGCCATTGCGCGCCGCACAAAAAATCTGGAAGGGAAGGGCTACCTCACCCGGCAGGACGCCCCCAACGACCGGCGCAGCCAGCTGCTGTTCCCCACCGAAAAGGCCGAGAACCTGAAATCCTCCAAAGCCGAGGTGGAAGCGGCCTTTTACGAGTACCTGACCGGTGTGCTCACGCAGGAGGAAGCCGCCGCTTTTGCGGCTGCGCTGAACAAGCTGTACACCGCGTCCAAAACCGAGAGCCGTGCGGGATTCCCGCACTTCCGGAACACCGCAGGAGGTGAAACTGCCCGTGGAACGACCGACTAAGACCTTCTGCCCGGACCGGGTGCTTTCCTATTTCCGGGTCGAGTGGCTGCCGCTGACCCTCGTGACGGTCTCGGGTCTTGTTTACAACATCGGCCTGCTGGCCACGCCGTGGTTCGAGGGCCGTCTGGCCCAGTGCCTGGCCGACATTCTGGGCGGCAGCGAGACCGCCGCCCGCATGGCCCTGCTGGTGCTGGCCTATATCCTGACCATCCTGGTGGTGCAGGCGGCACGGTTCATCAAGCGGTTCTATGTGCGGCGCTTTGCCAACAACATCAACCGCCGGATGAAAGGCATCCTGTATGCCAATCTGGTGCGGCAGAGCCGGACTGCATTGGAGCAGGAGGGTGCCGGTGAACTGATGACCAAGGCCATCTCGGATGTGGACGACTGCGTGGAGGGCATGCGCAAGTTCACCACCGAGATCTTTGATACCGGTGTGGCGCTGGCAGGCTATGTGGTCATGCTGCTGGTGTACGACTGGCGGCTGGCCCTGCTCAGTCTGCTGTTCACGCCGTTTTCCTATGTGTGCGCGGCATGGATGAAAAAGCCGGTGCAGCGCGCCGGTGCGGCCTACAAAAAGGCGGCTGGTGCCCTGAGCGCTGCCACGCTGGACCGTGCCCGGAACGCCGTGACCTACCGCATTTACGGCTGTGAGGACGCCCGCTCCGAACAATATGAGGACGCGCTGGACCGGTACGAAAAGACCGCCGTGCGCAGCAATGTGTGGCAGTCGGCTCTGCCGCCGCTGTATCTGGCAGCGTCCGAAGCCGGCGTGCTGTTCATCCTGTGGTTCGGCGCAAAAAATGTGCTGGGCACCGGGTGGAGCCGCTGGGACATTGCCGCATTCACCACCTTCCTGTCCTGCTTTACCAAGCTGGTGGTCAAATCCTCCAAGGTGGCAAAGCTGTTCAACGCCGTACAGAAGGCCGAAGTCTCCTGGAAGCGCATCAAGCCGCTGATGAAGCAGCCGGAGCAGCTGGAGCCCCTGCAGGTGCCGCAGGCCGCTGACGTCACCCTGAAAGATCTCGCCTTTGCCTATGGCGATGTGCCCATCTTCTCCGGCCTGAACCTCACCGCCCACCCCGGCGACATCATCGGAATCACCGGCCCGGTGGCCTGCGGCAAATCTACGCTGGGCCGGGTGTTCCTGTGTGAAGCACCCTATGCCGGTTCTGTGCGGTTTGGCAAGACGGAACTTTCGGCCCTGACCCCGCGGCAGGTGTCGGCCACCGTCGGGTATCTGGGCCATGACCCGGAACTCAGCGCCGACACCGTGCGCAGCAACGTGCTCTGCGGCGGGGAGCAGGACGCGCTGCCGTACCTCTCGGCCGTAGCCCTGAAGGACGAAGTGCTTGCCATGGAACACGGCCCCGACACGGTCATTGGCAGCGGCGGCACCCGCCTTTCCGGCGGGCAGGCCCAGCGGCTGGCCCTGGCCCGGACGCTGGCTCATCCGCGCCCGGTGCTGGTGCTGGACGACCCCTTCTCGGCACTGGACCGCAGCACCGAGGACAATGTGTTTGCCAACCTGCAGGCCTATGCAAAGGACAAAGTGGTGTTCCTCATCTCCCACCGGCTGTACCACTTTCCGCAGATGCAGCAGGTGGTTTTTCTGGACGGCGGCAAGGCCACGGTGGGCACCCACGAAGAACTGATGGCGTCCGTGCCGCTGTACCGCCAGCTGTACGAGAGCCAGACCGCAGCGAAAGGAGGCGAGCCTGCATGAAGAACCGGAAAAAATCGGAACAGAACGGCGTATTTGCCGCCATCCGCATGGCGGCTGGGGCACATCCTGTCCTGACCGCAGGCACCCTCCTGTGCGTGGCCGGGTCGGTGGGGGCGTCGCTGGTGCCGCCGCTGCTGCTGGCCCGCATCATCGACCGGCTGACGGCAGGCATCCCGCTGACGGTGCAGGCGGTGCTGCTCTATTTTGGCAGCCTTGCGCTGGAAGGGGGGCTGTCCTCCGCGCAGGAGAGCCTGCTGGTGCTGTTCGGTCAGAAGATGACCCACGCTCTGCGCACCGAGATGTCCCGCAAGCTGACCCGGCTGCCGGCCGGCATGCTGGTACGCCAGAACCCCGGGGAGGTGGCAGCCCGCTTTTCCGGCGATGTGGACACGGTGGAAGCCCTGTTCACCTCCGGCATCATCAGCATGGCGGCGGACGCCTGCCGCATCGTGTCCATCCTGGCGGTCATTGCAGTCAAAGATACCGGCCTTGCGCTGATCCTGCTGCTGGTGCTGCCGCTGTTTGCCCTGTTTACCCGCCATGTGCAGAAGCGCATGCTGGCCGCCCAGCTGGACAACCGCCGCGCCGTGGCTGCCGTGTCCGGGCAGGTACCGGAGACGCTGCACAACATCCGCACCATCCGGGCCCTGGGGCTGGAAGCCTACCGGGAGCAGCGGTATGACCGCTGCATCGGGGACAGTTACGCCGCCATGGAGCGCACGAACTTTTACGATGCCATCTATTCACCGGTGGTGCTGGTGCTGAACGCCGTCGTGGTGGGCGCGGTCATGCTGCTGTCGGCCTCCGGCAATGCCGCGGTGCTCACGCTGTTCGGCATGTCGGTGGGCACCTCGGTGGCCGTGATCAACTACATCTCCCGCATCTTTGAACCCATCGAGAGCCTTGGCATGGAGATCCAGACCATCCAGTCGGCTATGGCGGGCGTGAAGCGCATCGACGCCTTTCTCGCCCAGCCGGAGCGGGAGCAGCCTCCCGCACGGGCCACGGCGGCCCGGGGTGACGCGGTGCTGGACCATGTCACCTTCGGCTACGGCGAAAAGCACGTCCTTGAGGACTTTTCCATGACCGTGAAGCAGGGCGAGCAGGTCACGCTGGTGGGCCGCACCGGCGCGGGCAAGAGCACGGTGTTCAGGCTGCTGCTGGGCCTGTACCCGCCGGAAGCGGGCACGGTGACCATCGGCGGCGTGAAGGTGTCGGATATCACCGACCAGGAGCGCCGCAGCTGCATCGGCTGCGTGGAACAGCACTTTGCCCGCGTGCAGGGCACGGTGCTGGAGCAGATCACCCTGGGCGACCCGGCTGTTTCCCGCACAATGGCGGAACACGCCGCTCAGCTGGCCGGCATGGACGATGCCATCCTTGCCTTGCCGGAGGGCTACGACACGGTGTGCACCGATGGGATGTTCTCTCAGGGCGAGTGGCAGCTGCTGTCCATCGCCCGCGCCGCAGCTGCAGACCCGGCGGTGCTGCTGCTGGACGAGATCACGGCCAATCTGGATGCCGAGACCGAGGCACGCGTGCTGGAAGCACTGCGCCGTGCCTCGGCAGGCCGCACGGTGCTCGCGGTCTCCCACCGCATTTACAAGGATCTGGGCGGCCGTACCGTGGAGATCTGTGCCCCGGCAGAGCCGCAGGGCTGAGCCTGCCAGAACACAGCAGAGAATGCGTCTTTTTCACAAGACGGGTTCTCCGTTTTTGCTTTTTTCATCTGTGAGATGAAATTCCGTCTTGTCCTCCCCGGCGGGAAGGGCTATAATAGTGAGGATAAAAATTTGAAGGAGAGTTTCCACAATGAGTTCCTCACAAGACTGTACAACGTCCCAAAAGTCGCTTTTTGCCTGGTATAAGGAGCACATCACCGGTGCCATTTTCGCAGGTCTGGTGCTGGGCATCCTCACCGGATTGTTCCTGGCCGGCCGCTTTGCGCCGGTGCTCACTGCCACCCAGCTGCTGGGCAGCATCTACATGAATGCCCTGAACATGATGATCTTCCCGCTGGTGTTCTGCTCCATCGTGGTGGGCATCACCAGCATTGGCAGTGCAAAGACCACCGGTAAGATCACCGGCGGTGCCATGGTGTTCTTCCTGTGCACCACGGCGCTGGCAAGTTTTGTAGGCCTGATCATCCCCCGCGCCATTCACCTGGGCCGGGGCGTCCGGTTCGAGATGGCCACTTCGGATATTGAGGCCAGCAAGATGACCAGCATCCTGGACACCCTCAAGAACCTGATCCCCTCCAACCCTGTGGCGGCCTTTGCCAATGGCAATATGCTGCAGGTGCTCACCTTTGCCGTCATCATCGGCTTCACCCTCATTGCCATTGACGAAAAGGGCGAACCGCTGCTGAAGGTGATCGAGGCCGGCAACGAGGTCTGCCTGAAGATCATCAGCACCGTGATGTACTTCACGCCGGTGGGCGTGTTCTGCACCATCGTCCCGGTGGTGGAAGCCAACGGCACCGAGACCATCCTCTCGCTGGCCACCCAGCTGGTGATCCTGTACATTGCCTTCTTTGCCTTTGCAGCCGTGGTGTATGGCAGTGCTGTCAGGTTCCTGGGCAAGGAAAGCCCGCTCCGCTTTGCCAAGGCCTGCATGCCGGCAGCTCTGAACGCCTTTGGCACCTGCTCCAGCTCGGCCACCATCCCCATCAGCAAGCAGTGCATGGAGGATGAGATGGGCGTGTCGGATAAGATCACCAGTATCGCCATCCCCCTGGGTGCGACCGTGAACATGGACGCCGTGTCCATCCTGATGTCCTTCATGATCGTGTTCTTCGCCAATGCCTGCGGCGTGGAGGTGAGCACCTCCATGATGATCATCATCCTGCTGTCCAACGTGATCCTGTCAGTGGGTACGCCCGGCATCCCCGGCGGTGCCATTGCTTCCTTTGCCGCACTGGCCACCATGGCAGGTCTGCCTGCCGGTGTCATGGGCGTGTACATCAGCATCAACACCCTGTGCGATATGGGCGCTACCTGCGTCAACGTCATTGGCGACATGGCCGGCTGCGTGGTGCTGAAAAACAAGATCAAACTGGACGACTGATCCGCCATGGAAGCCAGAAAAGCGTATTATCATCTGCCCGGGCTGTTTGAGTTCTACGAGCTGTACCGGGTATTCCTGCCGCTGTACCGGGCGCACCGCGACTGGTTCTACGACTGGTGTGAGATCGGCTCGCTCTATGGTGCCCCGGCAGACTGCCTGTGGGGCGGCGGACGGACCGGCTGCGGGGAAGCAGCCCCGCAGGATGTGTTGGCTCTTGCGCAGGAATACGGCATTTCGGCCCGGCTCACCTTCAGCAACTCGCTGCTGCGGCCGGAGCACCTGACCGACCACAAATGCAACGCCCTCTGCGCACTGTTTGCGCAAAGCAAAGTGCCCAGCGGCGTGATCGTTCATTCGGACCTGCTGGCGGACTACCTGCAGACGCACTACCCGGAATTGTATCTGGTGTCCTCCACCACTAAGGTGCTGACGGAGTTTGCCCGGCTGGAAGTGGAGACGGCCCGGCCGGAGTTCCGCTATGTGGTGCCGGATTTCCGCCTGAATAAGGCCTTTGCGCAGCTGGAAAGCCTGCCGCAATGGCAGAAGGACAAGCTGGAGTTCCTCTGCAATGAGTGCTGCTGGTTCGGCTGCACCGACCGCAAGCGCTGCTATGAAAATGTCAGCCGCAAAAACCTCGGCGAGCCATGCCCGGAGCACCACTGCACCGCGCCGGGTGCACAGGAGGGCTACCGCTTCTCCAAAGCCATGCAGAACCCCAGCTTCATCGGGGTGGAGGATATCCGCAGCACCTACCTGCCCATGGGCTTTTCACAGTTCAAGATCGAGGGCCGGGGCCTTGGCAGTGCCCTGATTTTGGAATTCCTGCTTTACTACCTGACAAAGCCGGAACACCAGCTGCAGGTGCGGGAAGAAGTTTATCTGGACAATATGCTGGATCTGTTCTGAACAGACCGTAACAAACAAAGGCGCAGAGCGCTTCTGTAAAAAACAGAAAGCTCTGCGTCTTTTTTTTATGGGGTGCGGAAACTTTGCAAAAACCTCTTGGCTTAAAGTTGACTTTGAGTTGTAGAATAAACCCGGAACAAAAAACATCAGGAGGGAATTGCAATGATCCACAATACTGTTACACTGAAGGAGATGACGGCCAAGGGTTACCTGATCAAGACCGCTTCGGCGGAGGATGGCCGGGTGACCTATCTTTCCATCACCGAGGAGGGCTGGGCACTGCTGGAAAAATACGATACCCAGTATTTTTCCGCTCTGCTGCCGGATCTGGAGCACATCCCGGACGAGGACGCCGAGGCAATGATCCGCACGATCGAGAAACTTTACAGTTTCTTAAAGCCCTCCGGCTCATCGGCTTTGGCACGGCGCTCCATCAGGTAGGTGTCCAGCCAGCGGCCATGGCAGTCGCGGGCGATGCGCTCCCGCCGCCCCACCAGACGGAACCCGCACTTGGTGTGCAGGGCACGGCTGGCGGCGTTGTCCTGCAGTACGGTGGATTGCAAGGTCCAGTAGCCCTCCTTCTCGGCATCGGCGCACAGGGCGCTCAGCAGCTGGTAGCCCAGCCCCCGCCCACGGAAGCGTTCGCCCACATAGATGCTCACCTCGGCCACACCGCGGTAGCACCAGCGGGGGTCTACCCGATGCAGAGCTGCCCAGCCGGCCAGCACGCCGTCGGCCAGGATGACCAGCCGGCATTCCTTCGTATGAGAGGCGTCCCACGCGGTGTAGGGCGGACAGTCAGTCTGAAAAGTGGCGTGCTCGGTGGCAATGCCTTCCAGATAGATCCGGGACACATCGCCCCAGTCCTCCGGCACCATGGGCCGGATCGTTGTTTCACGCATGTTCCCATCCCCAACGGGAGCCCCAGTGCTCCCTGTTCTTACAAAATACTCTTATTTTCAGTATAGCAGAATTTGCGGCGCTGTACAAGCGCCGGACTGCACAGAATTACTTTGACAATAGGCGCGGATGTGATACAATAAATTCATCGGGGCCGGCGCAGTGCGGACCGGCCCGGCGGAACGAGGAGGAAGTATCATGCAATGGAAACAGAAACTGCTGTGCGGCGTTGTGTGCCTGGCACAGCTGGCCTGCCTGAGTGTGCCCGTGTGGGCAGCTGACGGCACGGCGGAACTCACCCGGCAGACCACTTTGCAGCAGCTGCGGGAGAACCCTGCCATCAAGGCATCCGGCTACTATACCTACTGCCGGGAGCTGAGCGGCATCGGCAACGAGTACTGGAAGAACAAGACGCTGGAAGAATACATGCGCCCGCAGCTGGTGGATGACAGCGTGGCCGCCATGAATCTGGTGGCGGAGAACACCCGGAACGGTGTGCAGGTGACCTGGCAGGTGTACAGCCCGGAAGAAATCGCGGCAAACTCTTCACTGGGGTGTGTGCAGCTGTATTATTTCCCAGGCAAGGAGCCGGGTGGCAAATATGCACTGGTGGTGCCCGGCAATGGCAGCACCATGACCTCGGAGATGGAAGAGGGCGGCTCTGCGGCCTACCAGCTGCATGAACAGGGCTACACTGTGTTCGTGCTGCGGTACCGCACCTGGATCGACATGGGCGACAATGCGCCCATTCAGGATCTTGCCAATGCGGTAAAGTTTATCACGGCCCATGCAGGGCAGTTCGGTGTGCAGCCGGAAAATTATGCGCTGGTGGGCTTTTCTTCCGGCGGACAGATCGTGGGAACCTTCGCCAATAAGGAACATGGCTATGGGAATTACGGTGCCCAGAGGCCGGGAGCCCTCCTGCTGGGCTACCCCGTCGTGGACCTGACCGTGATGAAACCGCTGTATCAGGTGCTGTGCGACACAACGGACTACACCTCCTGGAAGTATTACTGGACGAACCTGAATGATGCCGTGGACAGTGACTACCCGCCGGTATATTTCTGGCGCGGAGACAACGATACTTCGCTTGGCTCTGCGAGCACGCCCGGCCAGCACGACGATTTTGCAAAGACCCTGCAGAAATACGGCGTGCCCTATGAGTATGTGAAGTACAAGAACGCTCCGCACAGCATCGGTACCGGCAACGGCACCGATGCAGAGGGCTGGATGACGGATGCGGTGGCTTTCTGGGAAGCACATACCGCCGGCTGATTCAAAACGGAAAGGAATGGGTGAAATGTTCGGACATTTGCTGAAACGCGGTGCGGCCATGCTGTGTTTTGTGGCCGTTCTGGCTCTGCCGGCCTATGCGGAAGGGCGCATCACCACCGATATGACCATGAAGGAGATCCGCTCCGACCCGGCCATTGCGGGCAGCGGGGTCTCCACCTATTGCAAAGGGGATGCGGACAGCCTGACGCTGCGCCGCAAATATGAGAACAAGACCCTTCTGGACTATGTGGGTGAGACCACAGCACAGGACAGCGCCGACGGCCTGAACATCGTCATTGAGAACTACGAAGCCGGTAAGCAGGTGACTTGGCAGGTGTACAGCCCGGAAGAGATCGCAGCCGACTCCTCGCTGGGCTGTGTGCAGCTGTTCTGGTTCCCCGGCACGAATGCCGATGGCAAATATGCGCTGGTGGTGGGCGGCAATGCGGCCATGAAAAGCGGCGACCTGAACGAGGGCATTGCTGTGGCAGCGAAGCTGAACGAGATGGGCTATAGCGTCTTTGTGCTGCGGTATCGCATTCTGTGGGATATCAGCAACAACGGCCCCCTGCAGGATCTGGGCCGGGCGGTGCAGTTCATCACGAACCATGCACAGCAGTTCGGCGTGCAGCCGGAAAACTATGCCCTCGTGGGCTTTTCCTCCGGCGGGCAGCTGTGCGGGCTGTTCAGTTCGGATAAGCGCTATGGCTACAAGGCCTATGATGTGCCAAAGCCCGGTGCACTGCTGATGGGCTACCCCGTCAACGATTTTGCAGAGATCAAGCCGGTGTACCATGCCGTGATGGACCCGGCATCCTGCAGATGGAGGTATTACTGGTCGGATATCTCAGGCGGCATCACACCGGACTTCCCGCCGACCTATTTCTGGTATGGCAAGAATGATGTTTCCCTGAAGACTCTGGGATATCCGTTCCAGGGTCCGGCCGTCCGGAAGGCGTTGGAGGCAAACGGTGTGCCCTGTGAGGTGCATGTCTATGAAAATGCACCCCATGCCATCGGCACCGGCAACGGCACCGATGCGGAGGGCTGGCTGTACGACGCTGTGGACTTCTGGGAAGCGCACACCTCCTGAAGAAATCAGATTTTGTAAAGTTGAAGGGAAGGGTTTTTATGCAAAACAAGATCTCTCGCCGCCAGTTTCTGCAGGTGACCGGTGCCTCGGCCGCTGCGCTGCTGCTGGCCGGCCTGCCGGTGGAGGCCTCTGCCGCATCGGGCCATCTGACCGTTACGCCGGATACCCTCGTCTCTGACCTGCGTGCCGACCCGACATTCGCCGCCAGCGGCGTGTGGACCTGGCAGAGTGCCGTGGACAGCCCGGATTCCCCCAAAGAGGGCACCACGCTGTCGGACTATGTGGGCGCCAACATGGCACAGGACAGCGCCGACGCCCTGAACTATCTGGCCGACACCTATGAAGCCGGTACGCAGGTGACTTATAAAGTGTACACCCCGGACGAGATCGCCGCCGACCCCACCCGTGAGGGCGTGGAGCTGTATTACTGGCCGTCGGAAGTACCGGGCAGCAAATTCGTGCTGGTCATGTCCGGCAACGTGCTCAACAACACGGCCAATATGTCCGAGGGCTATGCCACGGCATGGCGGCTGCACCAGATGGGCTACGCAGCCTTCGTGCTGCGCTACCGCGTGTTCCTCAAGGCAAAGGACAACGCCCCGGTGGCTGACCTTGGCAACGCTGTCCGGTTCATCACCACTCATGCAGGCCAGTTCAATGTGCAGCCGGAAAACTACGCCCTGCTGGGCTATTCCTCCGGCGGCCATCTGGCCGGTGTGTTCTCCGGCGACGAACTGGGCTACAAGCACTATGGGGTGCCCAAGCCCGGTGCTTTGCTGCTGGGCTATCCCATCAACAATTTCTTTGAGTATAAGCCGGTCTATCATGCTGCCATCGACCCCTTTGTACTGGAGGGCCGGTACTATGAACTGAACATCTCTGACTGTGTCACCGACGATTACCCGCCGGTGTATCACTGGTACGGCGAGAACGATTATGTGTTCCCGCTGCTGTGCTACCCGGCTCAGCGCCCGGCGCTGAGCCGCGCACTGGAACAGCACCATGTGCCCTGCAAAGAGGTGCTGTTCCCCAATGCGACCCACGGCGTGGGCACCGGCGCAGGCACCGATGCCGACGGCTGGATGCTGGACGCTGCGAACTTCTGGGAGACCCAGATCAACGGCTGAATCTGAACAAAAAAGGAGTGGAATGCGATGAAAGATCTGAATGCCTGTCTGGCAAGCCTGAACCTTGGCCTGCCGGACGATGTGCGCCGCCTGAAAGAGGCGGGCTATTATACCGAGGCCATTGCCTGCATTGACACCTACCTGGCGGAGGACTGGACAAAGACTCAGAACCAGCCGGTGCAGCCTGCCGGCCCTCTGCCGGAAAACCCCATGCCCCACGGGGTGGATGCCATGCGGGATGCTCTGCTGGCCCAGCGGGAGATCCTGCGCCGTTTGCCGCTGGACTATACGGTGCCCGAAGCACAGGCGCTGGAACTGCTGCAGGACCTTGTGCGGGACTTTACCCCGGAGGAATTCCGGGCACTGGACCACGCCGGGGCTATGGACTGGCGGTTCGTGGAAGGGGAGAAGCGGTACATCCGCTCCTTTGCCGAGACCCTGCTGGCCACCCACCCGGAGCTGGCAGAACGGCAGATCGACCCGCCCCTGCAGCACCCCAGCTGGGAGCGGTATGAGCCGGAGCACGAGCAGATGGTGCGCACCGGCGCAGTCAGCGCGGACATCACGCTGGAGACCTGCATCGGCATGAGCGACGAAGCCTTTGCCGCAGCCCTTGCGGCCGCAAAGCAGCAGGGGCGCAGCACCGTGCACGTCCGGGTGTGGCTGCCGCTCCCGGCGGCCTGCCCGGCACAGAGCGGCATCACGCTGGATTCCTTCACCGAGCCGCCCACCTGCATTGCCCCGGAAGATGCCGCCCAGCGCACTGCGTACTGGGAGGCCGACCTTGCCGAGAACCGGCCCTTTGGCGCGGTGTACAGTTACCGTACCACGGCCCGCTATGCCGACCCGCTGCACATGCAGGCGGACCCCGTGCAGCCGGATTTTGACACGCAGGAGGAGCTGCCGCATCTGGAGTTCACGCCCTATCTGCGGGCACTGGCGGCCCAGCTCACCCAGGGGCTCACCGACCCGGTGCAGAAGGCAAAGCGCATCTACGACTATGTGACCCTCAACACCCACTACCACTACCAGCCGCCCTACTTCGTGCAGGAAAACATCACCGACGGCTGTGCCCACAACCGCCGGGGCGACTGCGGCATCATGGCCTCCACCTTCATCGTGCTGTGCCGTCTGGCCGGCATCCCGGCCCAGTGGCAGAGCGGCCTTGTGGTGCGGCGGGAGATGGTGGGCTGCCACGACTGGGCCGCGTTCTACATCGCGCCCCAGGGCTGGATGTACGCCGACTGCTCGGCCGGTGCCTCCATGGCCCGTGCCGGGAACGAGAAGATGCGCCTGCACTACTTCGGCAATCTGGACACCGGGCGCATGGTGGCCAACCGTGCCCTCTGCGCACCCTTTGACCCGCCCATGTGCTCCTTCCGCGCCGACCCCTGTGACAATCAGGTGGGCGAGGTGGAAGCCGACGGTGTGGGCCTGTACGGCGAGCAGCTGCAGTGGAGCCAGACGCTGCGCCGCTACGAGACACTGTAAAAAGCAAAAGGTCCGGGCTTTGCATCTGCACGGCCCGGATCTTGGATTTTATAAGGAGACATCTCATGGGATTTCTTTCGCTTTTGTATACGGTTCTGCTGGTGGCCATCTGCCTGCAGCAGGCACTGCTGCTGTACCGCTCCGGAAAACCGGCACCCCGGCAGGATGAGGAAGCCCTCAAGGAGTGGGTGCGTCAGCAGCTGGACGCCCAGTCGAAGCTCTTTGCCCAGAAGCAGGCCGAGCTGGCCCGGCAGAACTACGATGCCATGCGCGGCATCAGCGAAACGCTGCAGACCGCTGTGCAGGGTATGAGCAGCACCCTGAATGCCGGGCAGGCCGCGCAGCAGCAGACCATGGAACAGCGCCTGCAGGGGCTGGAAGATTCCAACGCCCGCAAGCTGGAAGAAATGCGCAAAACGCTGGCCGAAAGCATGGCGGCCTTGCAGGCACAGAATGCCCAGAAGCTGGACGAGATCCGCTGCACGGTGGACGAGCAGCTGCAGGATGCCCTGCAGAAGCGGGTGACCGAGAGCTTCAAGGCGGTCAACGCCCAGCTGGAACAGGTGTACAAGGGCCTGGGTGAGATGCAGAGCCTTGCCGCCGATGTGGGCGGCCTGAAACAGGTGCTGTCGGGCGTCAAGACCCGCGGCATCCTGGGCGAGATCCAGCTGGGAGCCATTCTGGAAGAAATTCTGGCCCCAGAGCAGTACGACACCAATGTGGCCACCATCCCCGGCAGCACCCAGCGGGTGGAGTACGCTATCAAAATGCCGGGTGCCGACGGCGGCAGTGTCTGGCTGCCGATCGACTCCAAGTTCCCCGGTGATACCTACGCCCACCTGCAGGATGCGCAGGCATCCGGCGATGCGCAGGCTGTGGAAAACGCTCGCCATGCACTGGAACTGGTGCTGCGCAGCGAGGCCAAGGACATCCGCGAAAAGTATGTGGAGCCGCCGTATACTACGGCCTTCGGCATCCTGTTTCTGCCCTTCGAGGGCCTGTACGCCGAGGTGGTGAATGCGGGCCTGCTGGAGGTGCTGCAGCGGGACTATCAGGTGAACGTGGCCGGCCCCAGCACCATGGCGGCCCTGCTCAACAGCCTGCAGATGGGCTTCAAGACCCTTGCCATCCAGAAGCGTTCGGGCGAGGTGTGGCAGCTGCTGGGTGCCGTCAAGACTGAGTTCGACAAGTTCGGGCAGGGGCTTTCCAAGCTGCAGCAGCGTCTGCGCCAGACCGACGAAGAGCTGGATAATCTCATCGGCGTGCGCAGCCGTGCCATCAGCCGCAAATTGCGGGCCGTACAGACGATGGATGACGCCAGCGCTGCGGCCCTGCTGGAGCTGGACACCGAGCCGGGCCGCCCCGTGTCTGCCCGCCTGCCGGAAAGCAGGGGCGATGAATAACGGTTGCGGTCAGGGGTCCGGGAGGAAAAAGCCGCAGATTCCTCTTGCTAAATTTCTGACGATATGCTATACTAGGAATTGTTCTTAAGAAGAATCGGCCGCTTTCTGCGGCACAGCATAAAAATAAAGGAGCATGGGATTTATGAGCGTACAGAAGATCAGCAATGCCATTCTGGGCGTGGGGGTGGACGATACCACCATCGACCTGTTTGAAAGTCAGTACCCGGTGCCAACCGGCGTCAGCTACAACTCCTATGTCATTCTGGATGAAAAGGTCGCCATTCTGGACACGGTGGACGACCGTGCCACGGATGCCTGGCTGGCAAACCTCACCGAAGCGCTGGGCGACCGCATGCCGGAATATCTGGTGGTCTCCCACATGGAGCCGGACCATGGTGCCAACATTGCCCGCCTGGCCGCTAAGTACCCGGACATGAAGGTGGTGGGCAACGCCAAGACCTTTATGTATATGGAGCAGTTCTTCGGCCCGGATGCCGTGGCCAAGGAGCGCCGCGTGGTGGTGAAGGACGGCGAGAGCTTGTCTCTGGGGAGCCACACCCTCACCTTTGTGTTTGCACCCATGGTGCACTGGCCGGAGGTCATGGTCAGCTATGAGAGCAGCGAAAAGGTGCTGTTCTCCGCCGATGGCTTCGGCCGCTTCGGGGCTGTGGCAAAGTTCGATGAAAAGGCCGACTGGGCCAGCGAAGCCCGCCGCTACTACCTGAACATCGTGGGCAAGTACGGCCCGCAGGTGCAGGCCCTGCTCAAGAAGGCGGCTGCACTGGATATTGCCACCATCTGCCCGCTGCATGGCCCGGTGCTCACCGGTGACCTGAGCAAGTACCTTGCTTACTATGACACCTGGTCCAGCTACAAGCCGGAGGAGCCGGAAAAGATCTTTGTGGCCAGCGCTTCCATCCACGGCCACACCCGCGCCGCTGCCCACACCATGGCCGAAAAGCTGCGTGCCAAGGGCGCAAAGGTGGTGGAGATGGATCTTACCCGTACCGATGTGTCCTATGCGGTCACCGAGGCCTTCCGCTGCGGCAAGATCGTGCTGGCCTGCGCCACCTACGACGGCTTCCTCTTCCCGCCGATGGAAGCCCTGCTGACCCACCTCAAGACCAAAGCGTTCCAGAACCGTACCGTCGGCCTGATGGAGAACGGCACCTGGGCACCCATGGCCGCCAAACTCATGCGTGCCGAGCTGGAGGGCATGAAGAACATTACGGTCTGCGAGAATGTGGTCACCATCCGCTCTGCCGCCAACGCTGCCGCCGAGGCTCAGATGGATGCCCTGGCTGACGAGATCCTCGCAAAGTAACGGCATTGTAAAAACAAAAGCCGCCCGTATCCTGTGCACAGAAAGCACAGGATACGGGCGGCTTTTTTGTTTGTATGGGGTTACGGGCCGATTCAGTCGGCCACGATCAGTGCCATCAGGTAAAACTCAGTCGCATCGGGCGTGTCAGTCGGCAGAATCGTTAACTCCACGGTGTGTGGTTCTATGCTCCCCGTGGTGCAGGATAGGCTGCAGATACAGATAGTCGCCCCAGTCCTCGTCGAAATTGCCGTCCAGCAGAACAGGGTGGGCGGTGTCGCCGTCCAGCACCAGCTGTGCCCGCAGGGCGGGGCGGCGGATGGTTTTGCGGTACTGCACCGCGATGCAGGAGGCATCCACCATATGACACCCGGATCAAGCACTACACAAATCAAATCGAGAGCAACCCGGAATGGACGCTGGCAGGTGTTTTTGCCGATGATGGCATGCGTTGCTTCAAAAGACCTGCACCATTGATGTCCTGAACAAGACCCGCGTGAAGAACAACGGCATTGCAGCGCAGTACTATGTGGAAGATGACCACGAGGCAATCATCCCGAAGGAGCTTTACATGCGTGTGCAGGAAGAAATGATGTGGCGCAGGAACGTACAGATCCGTCCGAACGGGAAAAAGTGCGTATACAGCTGTACCCACTGCTTCTCGCAAATTGTGGTCTGCGGTAAATGCGGAGACATCTTCCGGCGCATCCACTGGAATAACCACGGGTGCAGGTCGATCGTCTGGCGGTGTGCAGGCAGGCTGGAAGGTTCAAGTTCCGCCTGCTCTGCCCGGACAGTCAACGAAAAGGAACTAGAGCAAATTGTGCTGAAAGCTCTGAATGAGCTGCTGGGCGCAAAGACTACATACAAGGAGCAGCTCCAGCACAATCTGGCACTTGTCCTGCGAAATGATACGTCTGTGCAGAAAGACCGCATCGAGGAGCGGCTGTTGGTGCTTCAGCAGGAGCTGATGAACCGTGCCGCCAAGCGGGAATCCTATGATGACATTGCCGAGGAAATCTACCATCTGCGGGAGCTGAAGCAACAGACTGATTCGGACGAGCCGGTAAAAGCCATCCAGATGGAGCGCATCAAGGAATTGCAGGATTTTATCGGACAGCAGGAAAATACCCTGACCGAATTTGATGAAAAACTGGTCAAGCGGTGGGTGCGGCGGATTACAGTCTGGGATGACCACTATACCGTGGAATTGAAGTCTGGACTGAGTATTGATGTGCCTGCGTGAAAAAATGAAGATAATAGGAGATAAAGCGTAGCTGTCAGTGTACCGTGTGATTTTGACACATGATATGCTGGCGGAATTTTTACTATAAAATAATACTACATTGTTAACTTAATGCTACATATATGCTACAATAAGAACAAGAGAGGTTAGCAAAATGTCAGAATATACGGTTAAGCAAATTGCAGAAATGCTGGAGACGAATCCGGAAACAGTTAGGCGATGGATACGGTCTGGAAAATTAAAAGCCGTTCAGAACTCTAAGAAGGCTGGCAATCTTATATCTTCGGAAAGTCTTCAAAACTTTCTAAAAAGCACTCCTAAATATGCAGAAATGGCAGCAATAGCAGCTATGCAGGGCATTGCTACAGTGACGGTGTCGGCACTTTTTCCGGCGGCTATAAGTGTTTTGATGGGAGGTTTAGTTAAAAGTGCTTTCCATAAAGATAGCAGGAGGGTTACAGCAGAAGATATTAAATCGTATCTTCAAAAGGAAATAACTACAAGCAAGCAAGTACTTCAACGAAAAACAGAAATGATTGAACAACTTCAGAAGGAAGTTGCAGAAGAAAAGTCCAAATTAGAGGGGATGAATCAAATTCTCCAACAGGGGGATTTAGAGAAAATGGCAGAAGAGATTAATACAAAGATTAATAGGTGAAAGGGAGAGATGATAATTGTGCAATCTGGGAATGTACCAGATGATTACAGTGTGGTCTAAAAAATTCGGAGGACCAGTAAATCTTCTGATTGCAACAGCATGTGCAGGTTATGTTGTTTTACGTACCGGAGAGGGAGCGGTTAAGACTATTATAAAAAGGGCAAAGAAGCATAATCAAGGAAAAAAGACGGGAACAGCCAAAGAGTATGCCGTTAATAGGGGGTGTAAAAGCGACGAAGGGCTACAATTTTCGGAGGGCGATAAATTCAAAGTGCTTGAGCAGGATGGAGAAGCGGTTCTTATTGAAAAAATAGGGGCAGACAGTAATCCATATTTTGTTTCAGCAAAATTTCTAAATGAAATATCTGAGTTTAAGTGACGACAGTGGAGGATACACATGAAAAGAATTGATGCAGACGCGATCTATGATGAAAACGTGGACTATGATGCTCTGGAACAGCATACCTACGCGGATTCAGGAAAGCACATTTTTATACTTGTCCTCGATGCGGCAATGAATATCTGGCTACATTTATCACAGAAGAGAATGGCCAGACAATGTGTATTGATTGTTGGAACAGGATCTATGGATGAGTGAATA
>CABQHF010000013.1 GCA_902463905.1 uncultured Faecalibacterium sp.
CAGAAGAACCTGTTCACCGCCATGCCTGCCTTCCTGACCCCCTTTGAGGACGTGCGGAGACAGACCGGCTGGAACACCGACGAGTTCAGCTCCCTGTCCTGCCTGCCTATGTTCCACATTTCGGCCATGACCAGCCTGGTATCCTGGAGCGTCACCGGCCACTGCGTGAACCTGTGCAACGACCTGAAATATTTCTACCGGGACCTGGGTGCCATGCGGAGCGACGTGATGGCTGTGGTGCCGGTGCTGCTGAAGAGCATTTATCATGATGTGATGAAGGGCAAACGGGAGCGTCTGAACGGCCTGCGTGTGCTGACCTGCGGCGCAGCCATGTTCGACCCTGCCATGCTCCAGGACCTGATGGACCGGGGCTTCTTCATCGCCCAGATGTACGGCCTTACCGAGACCTGCGGTGACGGTGCCTGGAACTCCTCCCAGGAGGAAAAGTACCTGACCAGCGTGGGCCATGTGGATGACAGCTGCCAGTACAAGCTGGAGGACGGGGAACTGTGCATGCGTGGTGACCCGGTGATGCTGGGCTACTACAAGGACCCGGAGGCCACCGCCGAGGTGCTGGACGCCGAGGGCTGGTTCCACACCGGCGACATTGCCCGGGTGGAGCCTGACGGCTATATGTACCTGACCGGACGCAAAAAGAATGTGATCATCCTGGGCAGCGGCGAGAACGTGAGCCCCGAGGAGCTGGAAAAGCTGCTGGCTCCCTGCGCCGCCATCCGGGAGTGCATGGTCTGCGAGCGGAACCAGCGCATCTGCGCCGTGGTCTGCTGTGACCCGGACCAGCAGGACGCTGTACGGGATTTTGTTACCGAGGTGAACCGCACCCTGCCCCTGTACAAGCACATGGTGGTGGAGTTCTCGGCCCAGCCCCTGCCCCGCAATGCGGCTGGCAAGCTGCTGCGGTCTTAAATCTTAGCGGAAAAAGCCGGTCTCATGGTGGGAAAAGTTCCCACAAGGTGTTATGGCCGTGAGACTGGCTTTTTTGAAGAATAGAGAGGGAAACGACAATGGAACTGCATGAACCGAAAAATTTGTATGAGCTGCTGACGCTGAACATGGAGCAGCGCTTTGCGGACCGGGTGTCCTTCCGCTGGTACGACGGGGCCCAGGACGCTGTGGTGGAAAAGAAGTACCGGGACAGCGCCCGGGATATCCGCCGTGCAGTAAACTACTTTACCCAGCAGGTACCGGACATCCGGGGCAAGCGCATCTGCCTGTGGGCCGACAACAGCTACCAGTACGCCATCAACTGCTACGGCGTGATGCTGGCCGGCGGCGTGGTGGTGCCCCTGAACCAGCGCAAGAGCTGGGAGGAGCTGCACTACGAGCTGGAACTGGTGGAGCCTACCCTGATCCTTACCGACGGGGAGGACCATGGCTGCAATGAGGAGATGCAGGCAGCCTACGGCAGCCTGCTGCGGCCCATGAACGGCTTTGAGAGCTGCCAGCCCCTGGAGCAGCTGGACAACCGCATCCAGCCCGAGGAGCTGATGGTGCTGATGTTCACCTCCGGCACCACCGGGCGCAGCAAGGGCGTCATGCTCTGCGAGCGCAACTTCTTTGCGGTGATGCCCCACCATGTGAGCGTGGGCGACAACCTCTGCCGGGCCAAAAATGATCCCGACCTGCGGGTGAGCCACATGACCGTGCTGCCCATGTTCCATCTGGGCGCGTTCGGCTGCCTGTTTACCTGGGCATGGAAGGGCTGGACCCAGAACCTGGGCAGCCTGCGTACCTTCTATAAGGATCTCAAGCGGATGCCCAGCCAGGATATGGCCGCCGTGCCGGTGCTGGTGGACTCCATTCACCACGACCTGATGACCGGCAAGCAGGACAAGCTGGGCCAGCTGTGGGCCCTGAACTGCATGTCTGCCATGTTCGACCCCCAGACCCTGCTGGACCTGAGCCAGCACGGCATGGTCATCAACCAGCTGTATGGTAGCACCGAGACCACCGGCGGCGGCCTGATCAACTTTGCCATGGATGCCGAGCACATCGGTGCGCTGGGCAAGCCGGACGGCCACTGCGAGTTCAAGCTGATGGACGACGGCGAGATCTGTCTGCGCGGCGGCGACGTGATGCTGGGCTACTACAAGGACCCCGAGGAGACCGCCAAGGTCATCGACGCCGAGGGCTGGTTCCACACCGGCGACCTGGCCCGTCAGGACGCCGACGGCTATGTGTTCATGACCGGCCGCAAGAAGAACCTGATCATCCTGGACAGCGGCGAGAACGTGAGCCCCGAGGAGCTGGAGGGCCTGCTGGCAAAGTGCCCGGCAGTAAAGGAGTGCCTGGTGAAGGAAAAAGGCAAAAAGATCTGCGCTGTGGTCTGCTGCGAGGAAGCCGACCAGCAGACGGTGCGGGACTTTATCACCGAGACCAACCGCACCCTGCCCCTGTACAAGCGTATGAGCGCAGTGGAATTCTCCGCCCAGCCCTTGCCCCGCAACGCCATGGGCAAGCTGATGCGCTGAGGCCTGCAGCCCTGATTTTGCGGTTTGCGCCGCATACTCTGCAAAAAAACTGGGCAAACCCATAGGGGTTGTGCTATACTGAGGGCAGAGCCGTGCTGATCCTGATCGGCACACCCAAAATCCGTCACGGAAAGGAAGAACATTTCTTATGGAACGAGCAGAAATCATTTCCCAGATCATGGCCATCCTGGAGGATGTGGCAGAGATCGCGCCGGAGGATGTCAACGAGAACAGCGTCCTGATGGATGATCTGGATCTGTCCTCGATGGAGATCCTGACCATCGTGGCTGACCTGGAAGAGACCTTTGGCCTGCGCATCCCGGAAAAGGAACTGCGCAACTTTGTCACCATCAGTGACCTGGCCGATTATCTGGCAGCCAATGCCGGGTGAGCCGATGGAAGCAGCACAGCGTTCGGCGGAATATGTCTTTCAGGGCATCATGTACTATTTCCGCCGGGAAAAAGTGTGCCCCCGGTATCAGTTCACCCTGAAGGACCCGGTGGATCCGGCCCTGCTGCAACAAGCGCTGGATGCCGCGCTGGAAGCTGCACCCTATTACCGGGTGCGGCTGGTGTGGGAGAAGCGCAAAGCCTTTCTGGAACCGAACTCGGAACCCTGCCTTGTCTACCCGGACAGCGTGATGCGGGAGATGCCGGAGCAGACGAACGGCTACTTCTTTGCCGTGCACTGCGCACAGAATACCGTGTACTTTGACTGGTTCCACTTCATCGCGGACGGCCACGGGGTATCGCCCTTCCTCACCCGCATCCTGGAGCTGTACTGTAACCTGCGCTACGGTACCGCCTTTGCAAACCCGCCCATCCCCTGCAGCCCGGCCTACGACATCGCAAAGCTGGTGGAGCAGTACCCGCTGCAGGTCATGGACGAGACTACGATGCAGCGGGAGGTGGTGGAGACCTGCGAGGAGCCCATGCACCGCATCCGAATCCGGTTCGCCAAAAAGGATCTGGTGGCCAAAGGCGTGCAGAACGGCGTCAAGCCCTTCTGCGCCCTCATGGGCCTGCTGTGCATCGCGCTGGGAGAGTATCTGGGCAAGGACACCATCCAGTATTCTTACTCTGCCGACACGCGGGACGCCATGGGTGCCCCCAACGCACGGTACAACTGCGTGTGTTCCTTCCAGGACGGAGTGACCCTGCACGAGGGCGTCCGGCTGGAAGAGTTCGTGCAGCAGATGGACAGCGCCGTGAAGGACAGCCTGACGGCGGAGCGCAAGCGCCGCAAGATGGCCGACCAGATGGGCTGGGTCTATCTGGTGGACCAGCAGAAGGCCCCCCTGCGCATCAAGCAGCGGGTGTTCCAGATGGGCGAGTACATCAGCGGCATCCCGGCAGATTTCTGGTTCAGCTATCTGGGCAACCCCCTCATGCCGGCCACCCCGGAGCTGGCGCAGTACACCACTGACTTTGGCGTGTGGGTGCCGCCGGACGGAGGCTCCCTGTGCGTGGAGGCCTCTACCCTCAACGGCATCATCACCCTGTGCATCGAGAACAAGGTGCCGAAGGCCGGCCTGCCCGGCATCCTGCGGCAGGTGCTGGAAGCCGAGGGCATCCCGGTGCTGGAGGCCCAGGCACTGGACGAAGTATAAACAAAAGGCAAAAGCAGCCTTACCGGAACCATTCCGGCAAGGCTGCTTTTTTGCATCTTATTCGGTCCGGGCCGGGCGGGTGGTCACCTCGCCGCAGCGTAATGCCTGCGGGCGGCCGTTCTCCCGCTGGACCACCAGCCGCCCTTCCTCGTCGATGGCAAGGGCCTTTGCGGCGTAGGTCTCGGTGCCGGTGCACACGGTGACCCAGTGTCCAGGCACAAAGCAGCGGGCGCGGTATTCGTCCAGACAGTCAAAGGCGGGGCAGAGGGCCAGCAGCTGCCGGGCGATGGCCCCGGCCAGCGCCGCCCGGCTCACAGGGGCAGGGCCGCCCGGATAGAGACTGCCGGCCTTTTCGGCCAGCTCCGGGGGCCAGTCGGCGGCGGTGGCGGTCAGGTTCAGGCCGATGCCCACCACCAGCCATTCCAGACGGCCGCTCTCCAGGTCGGTGCCGGCTTCGGTGAGGATGCCGCACACCTTTTTACCCTGATAATACAGGTCGTTGACCCACTTGATGCCCAGTTCCAGCCCGCACAGCTCCTGTACCGCCCGGCACACCGCCACGGCGGCCCCGATGGTGGCCGTCTGGGCACTGGCCGCCGGGACCGCCGGGCGCAGCAGTACCGAGAGGTACACGCCCTTCCCGGCCGGGCTTTCAAATACACGACCCAACCGTCCCCGGCCTGCGCTCTGGTGGGCTGTGAGCACCAGCGTGCCGTGGGGCGCACCGTCCAGCGCCAGCAGCTTGGCCGTCCGGTTGGAGCTTTCCAGTGTGTCGTACACCTGCACCGGGGCGGGGTAAGCGCCCACGGCCTCGGCACAGAAGGGGTCGCCGCCCAGCAGCCGATACCCCCGGCGGGAGACGGCTTCCAGTGCGTAACCCTGTGCGGTGAGGGCAGCGGCCGCCTTGTGGACGGCGGCGCGGCTCACGCCCAGCTGTCCGGCCAGCTGCTGGCCGGAGATATAGGCCCCCCCGGCGGCACTCAGTGCCTGCAGAAGGGCCTGACGGGTGGTAGAAGGCATGGCGGTAAGGCTCCTTTCGTGCTATACTATAACCACATTGTAGCATGGAACGGGCAAAACACAAACTTTTTGCAAAAAAATCTGCGGTTTGTGCAGGGAATGCGGCGGCTGTCTCGTTTGAATCAACAGAAGGGCCGTGCAGAGCACCGCCCTCCACAGCCGGAAAGGAGGATGAGCAGGTCGTTGACAACATTGGAATTCAGCGCGATGGTGCAACAATATCAATCCCTGGTCTACACGGTCTGTCATCAGCTGGTGCCGGACGTGGGGGATGCGCAGGATCTGACCCAGGAGACCTTTCTGGCGGCATGGCGGGCCATCGACCGCTGTCCGCCCGGCTTTGAAAAGCAATGGCTGGCCCGCATTGCGGCCAACAAGGCCAAGGATTACTTACGCAGCGCATGGGTGCGCCGGGTGAACACGCCGGGCGACGAGGTGCTGGCGCTGGAGGGGGCACCGCCCGGCCTGGAGCCGGAACAGCAGGTGCTGGACACGCTGGGAGCGGAAGAACTCACCCGCATGATCCTGGACCTGCGGGAGCCCTACAAGACACCCTGTCGTCTGGTGCTGCTGGAACAGCACACCATGGCCGAGGCGGCACGTCTGTGCGGCCGCCCGGAAAAAACCGTGAACGCGCAGATCTACCGGGCCAAAAAGATGCTGGTACAGCAGATCCGGGAACAACAGGAAGGGAGGAGCGTACATGGAACTGTTTGATCAGAACGGATGCCTGACCGAGGAAGGGCTGCACGCCGTCATCGGCGGGCAGCTGGACGAGCTGGGCAGGCTGGAAGCCGCCGAGCACCTGTCCTACTGCGACAAGTGCATGGACCGGTACACGGCCCTGCTCACCGCCGATGTATTGGAAGAGCCGCCGCGCTCCGCCCGCGGGGCTGTGATGGGCACCATCTGGGTGCGTCTGATGCAGAACACCTGGGGCCGGGCCGCTGTGGCCGCCGTGGCGGCAGTGCTGGCTCTGACCCTGTGGCGCAGCGGCACTGTGACCCAGATCCTGGAAGGCACCCGGGACCTTAAGACCTGGATGCCCTCCACCAGCCAGACCCAGCCGGACCAGCTGCCGATGCTGGGCCAGCCGGTGCAGGATGACCAGCGGACCCCTACCCAGCCGGAACAGCTGGGCGAGCCGGTGCAGGACAAAGAGCCTGTGCCCACCTTGTCCCAGAAGCTGACCGGCACGCTGGACAGCCTGCTGTTCGGCAAAAATGAATCTGCGGCAGATCCTGACGCTGCCGTTTCCAACCAGAAGAAATGAGGGAATCGACTATGAAGAAAAACGGAATCCTGACCCTGCTGTTTGCCTGCATCCCCGGTGCGGGCCAGATGTATCAGGGCTATATGAAGCGGGGACTCTCGCTCATCACCATGTTCTGCCTGTTTATTATCGTAGGCAGCGCCACGGGGCTGGATGCGCTGGTAGTCGGCTGCATCGTGGTGTATATGTACAGCTTTTTCGATACCTTCAACCTCCGCGCCCAGATCATCGCGGAGAATGCTCCGGCAGACGACTATCTGGTGCACATCAACTGGAAAGACAAGCGGATGCAGGACTTCATGATGGACAGCCACAAGCTGCTGGGCTGGGGCCTCATTGCCCTGGGCGGCCTGGTGGCCTACGAGAACGTCATCATGCGGGTGTTCGGCGATGTGATGTGGCGCTGGGGCCAGAACAACCCTGTGTTCCGCGCCATCTATCTGATGCTGGATGAGCTGCCCCAGATCGTGACCTGCGTGGCCCTCATCGTCTGCGGCCTGTGGCTGGTGCGCGGCCCCAAGGGCAAAAAGGTGCACCGCAGGGAGCCGGAGGAAACCGAGGACGAGGACTTCCGCGAGTACACCGCAGCCGAAGCCGATGCACCGGAAGCCCCGGAGGAAACCGCAGACTTTGCCATGCCGAAGCTCAGCGCTCTGCTGGGCGACCCGGTGACCCCGGAGGACCCCGAAGAGCCGGAACAGCCGGAGAGTGCGGAGGGCGACGATGGACGAACTGAATAAGACGGCAGCGACGGAGCCGGAAACCCGGCCGGAAGCTGCAAAGCTGCAGGACGCCCCCCGCCGCCGGGTGGGCAGCCTGACGCTGGGCGCCTGCCTGATCGCAGCGGGCATCTTCTTCCTGTGTTATTACTTTGTGCCGGGCTTTGACTGGCAGCTGGTGGTGCGCATCGCCCCGGCGGCAGCCCTGGTGCTGCTGGGATGTGAGGTGCTGTTCTTCGCCGCCCGGCCGGGCCACTGGAAGTATGATTTTGTCTCGGTGCTGGTCTGTCTGGGGCTCATCGCAGTTTGTATGTGCCTGAGCTTTCTGCCCATGGTGTGGAGCAGGATCGACCCGGCCCGCGGGCAGACCGAGGCAAAATTGAGCAAGGCGTACACCACGCAGGTGTACGAGGCCCTCCGGAAGGAGGAGCCGGACATCCGCCTGAAGGATGTGTACACCGACCTGTATCTTTATACTGGCAGCGTGGACGACCTGCAGGAGCTGCAGCCGGGTGACGGGCACCTGAGCCTGACCGTGATGCTGTTCGGCCCCTACGACAGTACCGGCTCCTTTGCGCAGGACTGCCGCAGCGTGGCCGGTACGGTGCGGGCTGGCACCCTGCAGCCGGATGAACTGCGCATCGTGTGGTCGCCGGACAACGACCCGGGCCAGAGCCTGGATTCCGGTACCCTGCAGCGTGTGGAACAGTACACGCTGGAACTGGACGGCACGGTGCAGCTGGACTGGACCGCGGATGAGATGGAACGGCAGGTCGAAGTGCAGTATCTGCTGGACGAAGAAAACGAACCGGAGGAAGAAGCAGAGCCGGAAGCGGCTGCATAAAAACTGAAAAAATCTCCTGCACGGACGCAAGGCCTGCGCAGGAGATTTTTGTTGAAATAGAGAAGAATTTGTGATATTCTGTAGTTGCCGCTGAAAAGCGGCAGGGCACTGCAAACAACGGCAGGCGGTTTTGGTCCTCACTTCCGGAAGGAGGTGAGTGTATGCCGATTACTTTGACATTCCATTTGTTTGGATTGACATTCACCATCCGTGTGAAAAAGTAAAACCGCCGCCTGGCGGGGCGACGGTTTTCGCGTAAAACAAAAGCTCTGAACAGGACCGACCGCTTGTCGCGGTGCCCTTTCTGTTTGTATTATAGCAATCCCCGGCAGGACTGTCAAGCACCTGCCGGGGATTGTTTTTTATCGAAAGATCACAGCTTCTTGCCGGTGAGCAGCTCGTAGGCCTCCAGATACTTGGCGATGGTCTTGTCGATCACGTCCTGGGGCAGATCGTAGTTGCTGTCCGGATGGGCCTTCAGCCAGTCGCGGACGAACTGCTTGTCGAAAGAGGGCTGGCCGTGGCCCGGCTCGTAGCCCTCCAGCGGCCAGAAGCGGGAGGAATCCGGGGTGAGCATCTCGTCGCCCAGCACCACGTTGCCATCCTCGTCCAGACCAAACTCGAACTTGGTGTCGGCAATGATGATGCCGCGGGTCAGGGCGTACTCGGCGCACTTCTTGTACAGGGCGATGGTGTAGTCCCGCAGCTTGGTGGCGTACTCCAGGCCGTGGCCGGGGAACTGCTTTTCCAACACCTCAATGCTGCGCTCGTAGGAGATGTTCTCGTCGTGGTCGCCGATCTCGGCCTTGGTGGAGGGGGTGTAGATGGGCTCCGGCAGCTTCTGGGACTCCTGCAGGCCCTCGGGCAGCTGGATGCCGCACACCTTGCCGGTCTTTTGGTAGCTGGCCCAGCCGCTGCCGGTGATGTAGCCGCGCACGATGCACTCGATGGGCAGCATGGTCAGCTTGCGGCACAGCATGCTGTTGCCGTCGAACTGGGGCTGCCGGAAGAACTCCGGCATATCCTTCACGTCCACGCTCAGCATATGGTTGGGCAGCAGATCCTTGGTATAGTCGAACCAGAACTTGCTCATCTGGGTGAGCACGGTGCCCTTTTTGGTCACCTTGTTTTTCAGGATGACATCAAACGCAGAAATGCGGTCGGTGGCAACCATGATCAGGCTGTCGCCATTGTCGTAAATTTCACGGACTTTGCCTTCTTTGATGGGCTTGAATGCAGTCATAGTCAAACACTCCATTTCCCTTTTTCCGGCCGCCGGGCGCGGCACATCCTTACAGCACTATTGTACCATGCCCGCTGCCGGTTTGAAAGAAACAGATGGGAGAGATTTGCCCCGGGTTTTGCAAATTTCTCGTGAAAAGTGCGCAAAAATCATCGGATGAATTCGTCGTTTTGACGATAAAAGTCGTACTTTCAGCGCGAATGAGACAAAAAACGACCCGCTTTTTTGTGGAATGCGCAGATGGACACAGCCCGGCGGATAGGGTATGCTGAAAGGCGGCAGCTTTGCTGTACAGAAAGGAAAATTCTGCTTATGATACCTCAGATCATTGCGCACCGTGGCGCGTCCTATCTGGCACCGGAAAACACGCTGGTGGCTTTCCGCAAGGCGATGGAGATCGGAGCCGACGGTGTGGAAATGGACGTACAAAAGACGCTGGACGGCGGCCTTGTGATCCACCACGACTATATCATCGACCTGCACACCGATATTTCCGGCCGTATCTACGACATGACCGAGGGCGAACTGAAAGACCTGGACTTCGGCAGCTGGAAGGACGTTGCCTATAAAGATGAGAAGATCGCCACCCTGGCCGAAGCACTGGCCCTGTGCAGGAGCATGGAGGGCTGCGCGGTCCAGCTGGAAATGAAATCCACCATGGACAACGACCCGGCTTTTGTGTCCGGTGTGGTGGATGCCATCCGCGCGGCAGACATCGCCGACCGACTGGTACTTATTTCGTTCAACCACGACCTGCTGCGGCAGGCCAAGGCGCTGATGCCGGAACTGCGGGTGGGCGTGCTGCTGTACGGCGCTTTTGAGAGCATGGTGCTGCCCCCGCCGGTGATCTGGAAGGATCTGGGCCTTGTGAACGGCATGGAGGAAGAGGAAGCCGCACTGGACGAGGAACTGGCCGCTCTGCCGGTGGATGAGAGCACGGATCCGGACGAGGAAAACGGCGTGGTGACCCGCTGGGTGAACGACAAGGTGAGCATGCTGCGGGCGAACTTCCCCGGAGAGAGCCTGCAGGCGGTGGCAAAGCATCTGGCCGACCAGCACAACCCGGTGGCCTATATCAAGAGCCTGGACTTCGTGCCGGAGTATGTCAGCTGCGAGTATCATACCGCCTACAGCAATCCGGGGTTCATCTCCAAGCTGCAGGCCATGGGGGTCAAGGTAGCATTGTGGACCGTGGACACCGAGGATGCTGTGCGCAGCCTGCTGCCGCTGGGGCCGGACTGCATCGTGACCAACCGCCCTGATCGCGTGCGGGAATGGGTGGAAGAAAACCAGTAAATACGAACCGCGGAGGGGCAGGGAACTGCCCCTCTTTTGTTTTGTGGTGGGAGCACTTGACAAACAGCAGCATCTGCACTATCATGGTACTATATCGAACAGTTTTATAAGAAACAGTCCGAACGAAAAACAATCCGGAAGGAACCGATCAGTATGTGTGACGAAAAACAGAAAGAATGCAGAGACTGCGGAGACCCGCCCTGGGAGGGGCCGCAGGTCATCCCGGCTCAGATCCGCCGGGTGGACAACCTGATCTTCCGCAAGATCAACCAGTTTGCTCGTGCCAACGGCGTGGAGCAAGCCACCCCGATGCACGGGTGGATCATCGAGTATCTCTACCGCCACCGGGACGAGCCGGTGTTCCAGCGAGATATCGAGCGGGAGTTTTCCATCACCCGCTCCACGGTCACGAACATTCTGCAGCTGATGGAGCGCAAGGGCTACATCCGGCGGCTGAGCGTGCCGCAGGATGCCCGGCTCAAGCAGCTGATTTTGACTGAGGAGGGTGTGCTTTTTCATGAAAAAACCATGCTCTCCTTCCACCAGACGGACGACTATGTGGCCGGGCTGCTGACGGAAGAGGAAAACGCCGAGCTGCTCCGGCTGCTGAACAAGCTGCGGGACGCGCTGAAGTAAACCCTCTCAGCTTCGCTGCGCTCAGCAGCTCCCCCGAGGGGGGAGCTTTTTGGGCGATATTTTTGGATTTTCTTTTCCGGTGAAAAGCTGCTTTCCCGGAGCAGACAAAAGCTCTCCCTTTCGGGAGAGCTGGCACGGCGCAAGCCGTGACGGAGAGGGTTCGACTCTTGTCAAAACGCCGAAAAGATGCTTGTGAAAATGTTAATTATGAACAATTTCCGAAAGTTTTGCAAACAGCTTGACATTAAATCTGTTTTGTATAGAATTGTTTTGTACCAAACAAATAAAATTAACAGGAGGTAACTCAGATGATCAAAAAGCTCGTGTCACATCTGGGCGAGTACAAACGCGCCGCAGTCCTGACACCGCTCTTTGCAGCCCTGGAAGCCGTGATGGATGTGCTGCTGCCCACCATCATGGCCTTTATCATTGACCTGGGCATTGAAAAGGGCGATATGCACGCCATCGTCAAGTATGGTCTGCTCACCTTTCTTGTGGCAGCCATTGCGCTGCTGCTGGGCGTTCTGGCCGGTAAATATGCCGCCGAGGCATCCACCGGCTTTGCCGGCAATCTGCGCGATGCCATGTATGAGAACATCCAGCACTATTCCTTCTCCAACATCGACAAGTTCTCCACGGCGGGCCTTGTCACCCGTATGACCACCGATGTGACCAACGTGCAGAATGCGTTCCAGATGATCGAGCGCATGTGCGTGCGTGCCCCGGTGCATCTGGTGTTCGCGCTGTTCATGGCTGTGGTCATCGGCGGCCCGTTGTCGCTGGTGTTCGTGGTGGCGGTAGTCTTTCTGGTGGTGGTGCTGGCCAGCATCATGATCCCCACCTTCCACATCTTTGACCGGGTGTTCAAGAACTACGATAACCTCAACGCCTCGGTGCAGGAGAATGTGTCCGCCATCCGCGTGGTCAAGAGCTTTGTGCGCGAGGGCTTTGAGAACGAGAAGTACACCAAGGCCTGCGAGAGCCTGTACAACCAGTTCGTCAAGGCCGAGAGCCGCCTGAGCTTCAACAACCCTGCCATGCTCACCGCCGTTTACGGCTGCAACATCGCCCTGAGCTGGCTGGGTGCCAAATATGTGCTGCACGGTGCCATCACCACCGGTCAGCTCAACGCCCTGTTCGGGTACATCATGAACATCCTCATGGCCCTGATGATGCTGAGCATGGCCTTTGTCATGATCTCCATGTCGGCCGCTTCCGCCAAGCGTATCGTGGAAGTGCTGGACGAGACCACCGACCTGCCCCCGGCCAAGCAGCCGGTGCAGCAGGTGAAGGACGGCAGCATCGAGTTCGACCATGTTTCCTTTCAATATAAGCATGGTTCGGGCCGTCCGGTGCTGAACGATATCACCTTTTCCATCAAGCCCGGCGAGACGCTGGGCATCATCGGCGGCACCGGCAGTGCAAAGTCCAGCCTGGTGCAGCTGATCCCCCGCCTGTACGATGCCGAAAGCGGTACCGTGCGGGTAGGCGGCGTGGATGTGCGGGATTACAACCTGGACGTCCTGCGCCACGAAGTGTCCATGGTGCTGCAGAAGAACGTGCTGTTCTCCGGCACCATCCTGGACAACCTGCGCTGGGGCGATGAGAACGCCACCGAGGAAGAGTGCATTCGCGTGGCCAAGCTGGCCTGCGCGGATGAGTTCATCGAGCGCTTCCCGGACAAGTACAACACCTGGATCGAGCAGGGCGGCTCCAATGTGTCCGGCGGCCAGAAGCAGCGCCTGACCATCGCCCGCGCACTGCTGCGCAAGCCCAAGGTGCTGATCCTGGACGACTCCACCAGCGCGGTGGATACCGCCACGGATGCCAAGATCCGCAAGGCTTTCCGGGAAGAGATCCCCGGCACCACCAAGATCATCATCGCACAGCGTGTTTCCTCCGTGCAGGATGCAGACCGCATCCTGGTGCTGGACAACGGCCAGATCAATGGCCTGGGCACCCACGAAGAACTGCTGAAGACCAACGCCATTTATCAGGAAGTTTACAACAGCCAGACCCAGGGCGGCGGCGACTTCGACAAGCAGGGAGGTGCGCAGTAATGGCACAGGTAAAAGAGGTAAAAGGCCCCGGCGGCCCCCGCGGCATGGGCCCGAAACCCAAAGTTGAAAATCCGGGTCTGCTGCTCAAGCGCATCATGGACGAAGTGTTCCGGCACTATCTGCCCCACTGCATCCTGGTGCTGATCTGCATCGTGGTCAGCGCGCTGGCCAATGTGCAGGCCAGCCTGTTCCTGCAGACCCTCATGGATGATTACATCGTGCCCATGACCCAGCAGCAGAACCCCGATTTTGCCCCGCTGGCAGCAGCGCTGGTGCGGGTGGGCTGCATCTATGTGGTGGGCATCCTGGCCGCATGGCTCAACGCCCGCACCATGGTCAATGTGACCCAGGGCACCCTGCGCAACCTGCGCATCCAGCTCTTCACCCACATGGAGAGCCTGCCCATCAAGTATTTTGACCAGCATCCCCACGGCGACATCATGTCGGTGTATACCAACGATGTGGACACCCTGCGCCAGATGCTCAGCCAGAGCATCCCGCAGCTGGTCTCAAGCGCCATCACGGTGGTGTCGGTGTTCGTGAGCATGTGCATGCTCAGTTGGCAGCTGACCATCGTGACGATGCTCATGGTGGCCCTGATGCTGTTCTGTTCCAAAAAGATCACCCAGCAGTCCGGCAAGTACTTTGTCCAGCAGCAGCGTGATCTCGGCAAGGTGAACGGCTACATCGAAGAGATGATGGAAGGCCAGAAGGTCGTCAAAGTGTTCACCCATGAGCAGAAGACCCTGGACGGCTTCCGGGAACTGAACAACAAGCTGAAGGAAAGCGCCAACCAGGCCAACAGCTTTGCCAATATCATGATGCCTGTGAACGCCCAGCTGGGCAACATCAGCTACGCCGTCTGCGCTCTGGTGGGCGCAGCCATGGCCGTGGGCAACGTGGGCGGCATGACGCTGGGCACAGTCGTTGCCTTCCTGTCCCTGAACAAGAGCTTCAATATGCCCATCAGCCAGGTGTCCATGCAGGCCAACAGCATCATCATGGCACTGGCCGGTGCCGAGCGTATCTTCAAGATGATGGATGAGCCCAGCGAGACCGACGAAGGCTATGTCACTCTGGTCAATGCCAAGTACGACCGTGATGACAACCTCGTGGAGACTGACGAGCGCACCGGCCTCTGGGCCTGGAAGCACCCCCATCACGACGGCACCACCACCTACCATAAGCTGGAGGGCAACATCACCTTCACCGATGTGGATTTCGGCTATGTGCCGGAAAAGACGGTGCTGCACGACATCAACCTGTATGGCCGTCCGGGCCAGAAGATCGCCTTTGTCGGCTCCACCGGTGCCGGCAAGACCACCATCACCAACCTGATCAACCGCTTCTACGATATTCAGGATGGCAAGATCCGCTACGACGGCATCAACATCCACAAGATCAAAAAGTCCGATCTGCGCCGTTCGCTGGGCATCGTGCTGCAGGACACGCACCTGTTTACCGGTACGGTCATGGAGAACATCCGCTATGGCCGTCTGGATGCCAGCGATGAAGAGTGCATGGCCGCCGCCAAGCTGGCCAACGCGGATGGCTTCATCCAGCGTCTGCCGGATGGCTACAACACCATGCTGACCGGCGACGGTGCCAATCTGTCGCAGGGTCAGCGCCAGCTGCTGGCCATCGCCCGTGCAGCTGTGGCCGATCCTCCGGTGCTGATCCTCGATGAGGCAACTTCCTCCATCGACACCCGTACCGAGGCACTAGTGCAGCGCGGCATGGACGGCCTGATGTACGGCCGCACCAGCTTCGTCATCGCCCACCGCCTGTCCACCGTCCGCAATGCAGACTGCATCGTGGTGCTGGAGCAGGGCCGCATCATCGAGCGCGGCAGTCACGACGAGCTGATCGCCAAGAAGGGCAAGTATTACCAGCTCTACACCGGCAACCTGTCCGATAACTGAGCAACTACCTCTCCTCAATAGCACAGCGCCCCCGCCGGGATCTCTCCCGGCGGGGGCGCTGTGCTTTATATCATAAATGTTTTTTAGTGGATCAGGCTCACGAATACGGGGCAGAGCACCGCGGTGAGCACACCGGCCACTGCAATGGACAGGCCGCTCATGGCACCCTCCACCTCACCCATCTGCAGGGCCTTGCTGGTACCCACGGCATGGGCCGAGGTGCCGATGCCCACGCCTTTGGCGATGGGGTCGGTGATGTGGAACACCTTGCACACCGTTTCGGCCAGCAGGCTGCCCGCAATGCCGGTGAGGATGACGATGGCACCGGTCAGGGCGGCAATGCCGCCCAGCTCAGCGGCCACGTCCATGCTGATGGCGGTGGTCACCGACTTGGGCAGCAGGGTGGCGTACTGCTCTTTGGTCAGGTCCAGCGCCAGGGCAAGAGCAAGGGCACTGCCCAGGCTGACCAGTGTGCCAACCGAGATGCCGGCGATGATGGCGGCGGCGTTCTCCCGGAGCAGGTCCCACTTTTCATACAGCGGGATGGCCAGGGCCACGGTGGCCGGCAGCAGCAGGTAGTTCACCGGGGCGGCGCTGGCCTTGTAGTCGGCGTAGGGGATCTTGCACACCGACAGGAAGATGATGACAAAGATGCTGCCCAGCAGCAGGGGATTGAAGATGGCTTTGCCGGTGATCCGGTTGATCAGGGCGCCCAGTGCAAAGGCCGCCAGCGTGAGCAGCACGCCCCACGCCGCCGACCCGGACAGGAAATCATTCAGCATGGTCTGCCTCCTTCTTTTTGCGGCCGGTCATGGCCTGGGTGGTGCGGCCTGCGGAGACCATGACCAGCACGGTCACCGGGATGATGGCAATGATGATGGGCAGCAGCATGTTGCCCATCTCGGCCCACAGCTCCATCACGCCGGCTGCGGCAGGCACGAACAGCAGCGGGAAGATGCCGGTGAGGTAGATGCCCACCTCTTTCACGTCATCCAGCTTCACAAAGCCGAAGTTCAGGGCAGCCAGCAGCAGCACCAGCCCGTAGACACTGGCAGGCACCGGCAGCGGCAGCACGGCGTGCAGCACCTCGCCCAGAAAACAGAAGGCCAGAATGCGCGCAAACTGAAAAATGTATTTCGTAAGGGATCGCTCCTTTCACAGTTGCAGAAAAAATGCGGGACGCAAGTGGTAGTATACCGCACCGTCGGACGTTCATCAATCGTGATACTTGCCAAGAATTCCCACACATTTCGCGAGGAACTGTGCAAAAAAGGCGCACCGCAATGTGCGGTGCGCCGTAAGAAGCCGGAGCAGGAACGAGTCAGATCACATAGTCGTTGCCAGCCTGATCGGGCAGGGCAAGATCGGCAAGGGTGATGTGGCTGAAATAGTTGGAGATGAGGTCGTTCAGGCCCTTCCACATCTCATAGGTGCGGCAGTTGGCCAGGCGAGCGCAGGGGGATGCACCCGGCGTCAGGCAGGTGACGGGGGCCAGGCTGCCCTCGGTGAGCATGAGGATCTCCTCCACGGTGTACTGGTCGGGGCTGCGGGTCAGGCGGTAACCGCCGCCCTTGCCGCGCAGACCCTCCAGAAAGCCGTTCTGCACCAGCACCTTGAGGATGTTCTCCAAATATTTTTCCGAGATCTCCTGCCGTGCGGCGACTTCCTTGAGGGGAACGTATTTTTCCGCCTGATGTTCGGCAAGGTCGATCATCACGCGCAGCGCATAGCGCCCTTTGGTGGAAACGATCATATTCGTGTACTTCCTTTGATGTCCATAGAATGTTAAACCTATTATACAACAGGGTAAATAATATTTCAATCCCACTTTTTTGCAAAAAAGCATTGACAAGCAGGGCAAAGGGGACTATAATACCATCAAACCCACAAACAATGTTGGTTTAAAGGTTTGTAGTTCCGGGCCGCATTCGTCAAGGGCCGTTGCAGAAAGTTGTATTTGTATTCAGGAGGGAAATTATTATGAGCAAGATCTATACTGCCGCCGACCAGCTGATCGGCCACACCCCGCTGCTGGAGCTCACCCATATTGAAAAGGCGCAGCAGCTGTCTGCACACATTCTGGCCAAGCTGGAGTACTTCAACCCGGCCGGTTCCGTGAAGGACCGCATTGCCAAGAAGATGATCGACGACGCCGAGGCCAAGGGTCTGCTGAAGGAAGGCTCCGTGATCATCGAGCCCACCTCCGGCAATACCGGCATCGGCTTGGCTGCCGTGGCAGCTGCCAAGGGCTACCGCATCATCATCGTCATGCCCGAGACCATGAGCGTGGAGCGCCGCCAGCTGATGAAGGCTTACGGTGCCGAGCTGGTGCTCAGCGAGGGTGCCAAGGGCATGAAGGGCGCCATTGCCAAGGCCGATGAGCTGGCAAAGGAGATCCCCAATTCCTTCATCCCCGGCCAGTTTGTGAACCCGGCCAACCCCCAGGCACACATCGAGACCACCGGCCCCGAGATCTGGGACGATACCGACGGTAAGGTGGACATCTTTGTGGCAGGCGTTGGCACCGGCGGCACCGTGACCGGCGTGGGCAAGTACCTGAAGAGCAAGAACCCTGACGTGAAGGTCGTGGCCGTGGAGCCTGCCTCCTCCCCGGTGCTGAGCAAGGGCACTGCCGGTGCGCACAAGATCCAGGGCATCGGCGCAGGCTTTGTGCCGGACGTGCTGGACACCAAGGTTTATGATGAGATCATTGCTGTGGAGAACGACGACGCCTTTGCCACCGGTCGGCTGATCGGTCACAAGGAGGGCGTGCTGGTGGGCATTTCTTCCGGTGCTGCCGTCTGGGCTGCCCTGCAGCTGGCAAAGCGCCCGGAGAACGCTGGCAAGAACATCGTGGTGCTGCTGCCCGATACCGGCGACCGCTACCTGTCCACTCCGCTGTTCGCAGACTGATCACTCTATTTGTAGAACTGTTGCATCCCGCCCGGATTTCCGGGCGGGATTTTTTTGCACTCCGGCCGCCGGATGAATCTATTGACGAACACTCTAAAAAAAGGTATACTGTACAGGTACAATTGAATACTGTCGGGGTGTTGCGCAGTTGGTAGCGCGCCTGCTTTGGGAGCAGGAGGCCGCGAGTTCGAGTCTCGCCACTCCGACCACAAGAAAAGCCGCCCGGAAGCGTCTGAGAACGTTTCCGGGCGGCTTTCTGTTTATTTTAAAGGACGGGGTTACTTGGGCTGACGGCCGATGTAAGCCAGGATGCCGCCGTCGGCGTACAGGATCTGGCCGTTGACGAAGTCAGAAGCATGGCTGGCCAGGAACACGCAGGGGCCCACCATATCCTCGGGGTCACCCCAGCGGCCGGCAGGGGTCTTGGCGCAGATAAAGGTGTCGAAGGGGTGGCGGCTGCCGTCCGGCTGGGTCTCGCGCAGGGGAGCGGTCTGGGCGGTGGCGATGTAGCCGGGGCCCATGCCGTTGCACTGGATGTTGTACTCGCCGTACTCGGAAGCGATGTTGCGGGTGAGCATCTTCAGAGCGCCCTTGGCGGAAGCATAGGCAGACACGGTCTCGCGGCCCAGCTCACTCATCATGGAGCAGATGTTGATGATCTTGCCCTCGCGCTTGGCGATCATGTCGG
>CABQHF010000014.1 GCA_902463905.1 uncultured Faecalibacterium sp.
CCATGCCGGCACCTGCCTTTCGTGGTTGGATTTGTGTTTATTGTAGCAGAACCCCGCCCAAAACACAATGAAAGAGCAAAGAAAAACGGGGCGCGCCCGGCGGGATCTTTGCGCAGGTATAAATTACCTTGGCTGACAGATACTATAGGCACAGCCAATTGCAAGCAAAACCGGAAACAGGGAGGAAATGCAGCATGAAAGCAACCGGAATCGTCCGACGTATCGATGAGCTGGGCCGGGTGGTCATCCCCAAGGAGATCCGCCGCACCCAGCGCATCCGGCGCGGGGACCCGCTGGAGATCTTCACCACCGGCGACGGCGAGGTGATCTTTAAAAAGTATTCGCCCATCGGAGAGATGAGCGGCGTGGCTGCCCAGTACGCCGAGGTGCTCAGCAGGTGCTTTGCCCTCACGGCCTTTGTGGCCGACCGGGATCACATCCTGGCCGTGAGCGGGGCAGGCCGACGGGAGCTGGCAGACCGCAGCGTCAGCCAGCCGCTGGAAAAGCTCATGGACAGCCGCCGCCCCTACCAGAGCACCGGGGAGCCGGACAAGGCCCTGATGCCCTGCGAGGGCGCCGCCCGGACGCTGCTGTGCGCGGTGCCCATCATCGCGGCGGGGGATGTGGCCGGTGCGGTGGGTCTGCTCACCGAGGATCGCACCGCCACACCGGACGAAGCCCAGTGCAAGGCCGTGAACGTGGCGGCGGCCTTCCTGGCAAAGCAGATGGAAGAGTAAAAAACGGGAAAGCTCTCCTTATTATAAAAGGGGAGCTTTTTGTATTGAGCCGGAAAACGCGGCTTTTATGACAGAATTATGAATCTTTCAAAACATTTTTGCAAAGGGCTTGACAGCACAGGAAAATTCGCTATAATGGTCTTAGCACTCAGGAACAAAGAGTGCTAAACAAATGAAGACCAAGCAAAAAGGAGGCAGGCGCTATGACGATGGACGCACGCAAGCAACGCGTTTTGCAGGCGATCGTGGCGCTGTATGGTCTCGAAGGTGAGCCCGTGGGCAGCAGTGTGCTGGCAAATTACCTTGATATGGCGGTTTCCAGCGCGACGCTGCGCAACGAGATGGCGGCGCTGACAAAGCTGGGTCTGCTGGAGCAGCCCCACACCAGCGCGGGCCGTGTGCCCAGTGCCAAGGGCTACCGTTATTACCTTGATAACCTGCTGACGGACGATCAGCCGCTGGATCGCGTGACCCGCGCCAGAGTGGATGCCGTGTTCGCCAGCCTCGATCATGAACCGGAAAAGCTGGCACAGGGCGCTGCCAAGGCGCTGGCCGCCATCAGCGGCTGCACCGCCGCAGTCAGCACCCCCTGCGCCGAGGATCTGTGCATCGCCCATTACGAGGTGGTGCAGGTGGGCCGCAGCGCAGCCGCTGTGCTGGCTGTGACCACCGCCGGCTATGTCCGCACCCGTGTGGCGCGGGTGCGCAGCGGCCTCTCCCGCGAGAAAGCCGCTGCCCTGGCCGCGCTGCTCAACCACAGCCTGACCTTCGTGGCGCCGGTGGATCTGTCCGGCCGGATGCTGGCAGAGTTGTGCAGCCAGATCGACCCGGAGCTGGTGCCCGTCATCAGTGCGGCCGCCGCGATCCTGCAGGATTCGGTCAAGCCCCATGTCTTTCTGGGCGGCGAGCAGCACCTGCTGGACTGGCCGCAGCTGGACGGCAAGGTAGGCGACATCCTCACCCTGCTGAACGACGAGGAACAGGCCGCCGGGCTGATCGCACCCCCTGCAGACCGCAATGAAAGCGTGCTGCTGGGCGAGGATCTGGATCCGCAGATCCCCGGGATGTGCATCGTGAGCGACCGGTATCTGGTGGGCGGAGGCCTGTGGGGCTCCATCGCACTGATCGGCCCCACCCGGATGCCCTTCCAGAAGCTGATGCCGCTGCTGCATTACTTTGCAGACCAGCTGGGCGAGGGTATGAGCGGCAAACGAAAAGACACCCCGCAGGCCGCTGCACCGCGGCGGACTGTGATCTATAAGGAGGATCTGGAATGAGCGAAGAAACCAAAAAGACTGCTCCCGCTCCGGAAGCGGAGCAGCAGCCCGCCGCCGCTCCGGAGGCAACGGCAGAGCAGGCAGCTCCCGCACAGGAGCCCGCCGCAGAAGAAGCTGCCGACCCGAAGGACGACAAGAAAAAGGACGGCGGCTGGTTCAACAAAAAGGCCCGCGAGATGGAAGCCGTCAAGGCCAAGCTGGACGCTGCCGAGCAGAACGCCGCACAGGCCAAGGAACAGCTGCTGCGCATGGCTGCCGAGTACGACAACTACCGCAAGCGTTCCACCCGCGAAGCAGACCAGAAGTTCAACGACGGTATCTCCTTTGCAGTGAACCAGATCATCCCGATTCTCGACACGCTGGATATGGCGGCCAACGCCCCCACCACCGATGAGAATTACAAAAAGGGCGTGGTCATGACGCTGGACAAAGCCGCCAAGGCGCTGGATGCCCTCCATGTGGAGGAGATCGAAGCGCTGGGCAAGCCCTTTGACCCCAACTTCATGAACGCCGTGCAGCAGATCCCCGCCCCGGACGGGCAGGAGAGCGGCACGGTGGTCACCGTCTACCAGAAGGGTTACAAGCTGGGCGACAAGATCGTCCGCCATGCGACCGTTGTGGTGGCCGAATAACAAGGCCTCAGCTCCCGCAGGGGAGTTTGAAATAAATATCCGCTAAGCAACAACTTGAGCATCACATAAACAAGTAGATTTGTTCTTTCGAGAGGAGAGTTCATTATGAGTAAGATCATTGGTATCGACCTTGGTACTACCAACAGCTGCGTGGCTGTCATGGAGGGCGGCGAGCCCGTTGTCATCGCAAACTCTGAGGGTGCACGCACCACCCCGTCTGTGGTCGGCTTCACCAAGACCGGCGACCGTCTGGTCGGCCAGGTCGCAAAGCGTCAGGCCATCACCAACCCTGAAAACACCGTTTCTTCCATCAAGCGCCAGATGGGCACCGACCACAAGGTGACCCTGAACGGCAAGGAGTACACGCCCCAGCAGGTCAGCGCTATGATCCTGCAGAAGCTGAAGGCGGATGCAGAGGCTTATCTGGGCGAGCCCGTCACCGAGGCTGTCATCACGGTGCCTGCTTACTTCAACGACAGCCAGCGTCAGGCAACCAAGGATGCAGGCACCATCGCAGGCCTGAACGTCCGCCGTATCATCAACGAGCCCACCGCCGCTTCTCTGGCTTACGGCGTGGATAAGGAAGATGATCAGAAGATCATGGTCTACGACCTGGGCGGCGGCACCTTCGATGTCTCTATCATCGAGATGGGCGACGGCGTGACCGAAGTTCTGGCCACCAACGGTGATACCCACCTGGGCGGCGATGACTTCGACCAGCGCATCATCGACTGGATGGCAGACGCCTTCCAGACTGAGAACGGCATCGACCTGCGCAAGGACAAGATGGCTGCTCAGCGCCTGAAGGAAGCTGCCGAGAAGGCCAAGATCGAGCTGTCCAGCGCTATGAGCAGCCAGATCAACCTGCCCTTCATCACTGCTGACGCTACCGGCCCCAAGCACCTGGATATGACCCTGACCCGCGCAAAGTTCAACGAGCTGACCGCAGATCTGGTCGACCGCACCATGGGCCCCGTCCGCAAGGCTCTGCAGGATGCAGGCCTGCGTCCCTCTGACCTGAAGAAGGTCCTGATGGTCGGTGGTTCCACCCGTATCCCCGCTGTCTACGATGCAGTCAAGAAGGAACTGAACTGCGAGCCCTTCAAGGGCATCAACCCCGATGAGTGCGTGGCTGTGGGTGCTGCTATCCAGGGCGGCGTGCTGAACGGCGAGAAGAAGGGCCTGCTGCTGCTGGATGTCACTCCGCTGAGCCTGGGCATTGAGACTCTGGGCGGCGTGTGCACCAAGATCATTGACCGCAACACCACCATCCCCACCCACAAGAGCCAGGTGTTCTCCACCGCTGCCGATAACCAGCCCTCTGTTGAGGTCAACGTGCTGCAGGGCGAGCGTGAGTTTGCCCGGGACAACAAGAGCCTGGGTGTGTTCCACCTGGATGGCATCGCTCCGGCTCCCCGTGGTGTGCCTCAGATCGAAGTTACCTTCGATATCGATGCAAACGGCATCGTGAAGGTCAGCGCAAAGGATCTGGGCACCGGCAAGGAGCAGAACATCACCATCACTGCTTCCACCAACATGTCCAAGGAGGATATCGACAAGGCTGTGAAGGAAGCTGAGCAGTTTGCTGCCGACGATAAGAAGAAGCGTGAAGAGGTCGATATCCGCAACGGTGCCGACCAGATGGTGTTCCAGACCGAGAAGATGCTGAAGGAGAACGGCGACAAGCTGCCCGCAGACGTCAAGAGCGATGCCGAGGCAAAGCTGGCCGACCTCAAGACTGCTGTGCAGTCCGGCTCCATCGACGACATCAAGGCAAAGCAGGAAGCTCTGAGCCAGGTGTTCGAGAAGATGTACCAGGCAGCTGCTGCCGCACAGCAGGCTGCAGGCGCACAGCCCGGCCCCGATGCAGGTGCTAACAACCAGCAGAAGCCGGGTGATGACGGCGTCGTGGATGCCGACTTCAAGGAAGTCTGATCAACGGAAACAGGCGCTGTGTCCGGCCAAACCGGCGGGCACAGCCGCATGAAATAGCAAAAGCCGCTCCGGTTTTGCCGGGGCGGCTCTTGCTGGTTATAGAGCGAGGAACCAACCGGGGCGTTTCCCGGATCGGGCGTTCCCGGAGAGGTGAGTGGATATGGCACAGGAAAAACGTGATTATTATGAGGTGCTGGGGGTATCCAAGACGGCAACTGATGCGGAGATCAAAAAGGCTTACCGCAAGCTCGCCATGAAGTACCACCCGGACTATAACCCCGGCGATAAAGAGGCCGAGGCAAAGTTCAAGGAAGTCAACGAAGCAAACGAGGTGCTTTCGGATCCGAAAAAGCGTCAGCTGTACGATCAGTATGGCTTTGCCGGTGTGGATCCCACCTATGCAGCACAGAACGGCGGCGGCCCTGGCGGCTTCAGCGGTTTTGGCGGCGATGGCGTGGATCTGGGCGATATCTTCGGTGATATCTTCGGCGGCGGTTTCGGCGGCTTTGGCGGCTCGTCCCGTCAGGCAAACCCCAATGCCCCCCGCAAGGGTCAGGATATCCGTGTGCGCATTACCCTGAGCTTTGACGAGGCCGTGCATGGCTGCAAGAAGAACATCACTATCACCCGCCAGCAGGAGTGCACCGAGTGCCATGGCAGCGGCTGCGCCGCCGGCACCAGCCCGGAGACCTGCCCGGACTGCGGCGGCCGCGGCTTCGTGATCCGCCAGCAGCGCACCCCCTTTGGTGTGATGCAGACCCAGCAGCCCTGCTCCCGCTGCGGCGGCAAGGGCAAGCTGGTCAAGAACCCCTGCAAGGTCTGCCATGGCAGCGGCAAGGTGGCCACCAAAAAGACGCTGGAGGTGTCCATCCCCATGGGCATTGATGACGATCAGAGCTTTGCACTGCGCGGCATGGGCGATGCCGGTGCCAACGGCGGCCCCTCTGGTGATGTGATCGTCATGGTCACTGTGCGGCCCAGCGAGGTGTTCCAGCGTGACGGCTACGATGTGTGGGTCACCGTGCCCATCACCTACAGTCAGGCTGTGCTGGGCGACAGCGTTACTGTGCCTTCCATCGATGGCAAGGTGGAGTACACCGTGCCCGAAGGCACCCAGAGCGGCACCACCTTCCGCCTGCGCGGCAAGGGCATCCAGTATCTGAACGGCCGAGGCCGCGGTGATATGTATGTCAAGTGCGAGGTGGAGATCCCCAAAAAGCTGAACAAGACCCAGCGCGAGGCCCTGAAGAAATTCGAGGGCACCCTGAAAGAAGAGAACTACGAGAAACGCAAGGGCTTCTTCAAAAAGCTGAAGGATATGTTCAACGCATAAGCTTACGCCCAAGGCGGCGGCATCTGAACGATGCCGCCGCCTTTTTTGCTGCCGCAAAACAAAAAGCGAGGGGGCTTCCCATCGGGAAGCCCCCTCACAGTGGATCTTTGGTGTCTCCGGGCAAATTACTTCTTGAGGATGATGTAAGCTGCCGGGATCAGGCCGATGCCGCTGGTGGCAATGTTGATGGCGACGAAGTTGTAAGCGCAGCCGATGCCGTAGATGGCGTTGGTCACGCTCTTCTCACAGCCTGCCACAAAGGCGTCCAGACCGGTGTCCAGCCAGGTGTTGGGGTTCTTCTTGCGGTAATCACGGATCTCCGTGCTTGCCTTGTACCAGCCATAAGGCGGGATCAGGGCAGCCAGCAGAGCCTGGGTCATGGTAGCGCCGCCTTCGGTGTAGGTCATCTCTTCCTGAGACAGAACATTGTACATTGCGGGAAGCATCATGGTCTTTTCCATAGTAATACTCCTTTTACACAAAACATATCCTATCAGCGCACCCGGTGTGCACTGCATCGTCAGGTTTCAGGGGATTTTACTTGCGCAGGATCAGCACCAGGCTCAGGGGAGCCAGTGCGCACACCGTGGCAGCCGATAAGCTGTCGCGCAGGAAATTGCTGGAGGACTGCTTCATGTCAGCGCCCAGCGCATCCAGTGCACGGCCGTAGACGGTGAAGATGTTGCCCTCCTTGTTGCCGGGCTGCTTGAGCCAGCTGCGGGTCTGCTGGATGCCCCAGATGTAGCTGGAGGCCAGCACGCCCGTGCCAACGATGGTGGCACCGGCACTATACAGGCCCATCAGGGTGGAGATCACGCCACCGCCCTGGGTGTAGGTCATTTCGTTATCGGTCAGAACTGCATAATCCGCAGGCAGAACCAGATTCTGTTTCATGTTATCACACACTCCTTTAAGGAAAGCGCTGTCCGCCATGACAGCGGCTTTTTGATCATCCCTCTTCATATCAGGTAGAGAGAACCCCTCTCTCTGCCCTCATTTTACAACAGGCGTTGTTTTTTTGCAAGGGGGTCTGGGCAGAATGCGCAAAAATCGGAAAGGCGTATGAAAAAAACTGGAAAAGATTGTGAAAATAGCCTGCAATAATCTGACAAAATGCAAAAATGCCTGTGCCACGGCCAAAAAGCACGCGGCACAGGCAGAACAAACCGGGAAAACTCTCAGCCGGTCACACCGGCGCGGTAGAGATACGGGTCGCTCTTGAAGCTGTCGAAGCTGTACAGCAGCAGGATCTGGTCGTAGTCGTTGTCGGCGATCAGCTGGTCAAGGCCGTAGTTGTAATTGCGGAAATCCACCACGTCGATGTCGGCATAGTTGGCGGTGAGGTAGGGCACAAAGCAGTTGGCGTAGCTGTCCTTGATCACCAGGATGCGGCCGGTGCCGTCGCCCTGCACCCGGCTCAGGCCGTTGTTGCCGTGCAGGAACATGGCGTACTTGTCGTAGACGGTGAGCTTGTCGGTATCGTACAGGCCGGTGGTCTCGCCGTCTGTGGGCTGCCCGGCGGCCGTCACGTTGTAGATGGTCAGCTGGTTGGGCAGGTCGTACCAGGTGATGGTGTCCGGCACGGCGTTCCAGGTGCGGGCCTTGGAGTAGTGGGTGCCGTAGAAGCGATCGGCGGTCAGGGCCGTGTGGGCGGCGGTGTCAAAGGGTGTAAGCCCCAGCGCATCGCACAGCTGCTGGTAAGCGTAATAGGCACCCAGGCTCGTCCAGTGGTGGTCGGTGCGGTAGTAGATATACTCGCCCTTGTGGCTGGTAAGGGTGCTGCGCACATCCACAAAGCGGCCGCCTGCGGCCTGCACGGCGGCGCTGAGCTGGTCGAGGAAGCTGTCCTCGTCCAGCAGGGGCGCATTGGCGGGCACATTCTCCGGGTAGATGTCCGAAGCAGCGGGCGCCAGCAGCACATTCACCTTGCCGGGGTACCGCTGGCAGAGGGATTCCACCGCGGAAGTGTTCTTGGGCAGGGTGCGCTCCTCGCTGGAGAGCAGACCGAAGGTGCGGGGGAACATCATGTGTTCCTTGCCCAGCAGGATGCCGCCGTTCTGCTCCTTCTGCAGCAGGGTGGTCTCCACCATACTCTGCAGGCTGATCCACTGGTCGCGGCCGAACACCTGATCCTTGACATACTTGGTGTAGGCGGTGAAGTAGCTGTTCAGCCCCTTGGCCGAGAGCTGGGTCAGGGCCGGGCGCTGGCTGAGGGTGGTGTTCTCCATCTCACTGTAGGCCCGGTCCGGGGTGATCATATCCAGTGCGAACAGCCCCACGAAGAACAGGGTGAACACGATCAGCACCGGATAGTGCGGCAGGGAAGTCTTTTTTGCATGCTTGTCCATGGATCACACCTCCCTCAGAAGTTGAAGTACAGGAACGGGCTGTTGGTGCTGCCCACCACATAGGCGGTGGAGACCACCAGCAGGGCCAGGATGGTGGCACAGCGGGTGACGACATTGCGCCGCAGCAGGTTCCAGATCTTTTCGATCAGCGGGGTGCAGCAGATCACACTGACGATGAGCAGCACACCGTAGTTGCGCAGGAAATACAGCGGGGACACGCCGCCGGAGGGGATGAACAGCTTCTGGAACAGCAGCCCGAAGCTCACGCCGGTGTCGTTGCCCACGAACATGGCCCAGCCCACCACCACGAGGAACAGGGTGTAGATGTGGGGCCACACTTTGCCCTTTTTGAGGTGGGGCAGCAGGAACAGCTTTTCGATGGCCAGCAGCACAAAGTAGTACAGGCCCCAGCAGATGAAGTTCCAGTTGGCACCGTGCCAGATGCCGGTGAGCAGCTCCACGATGAACAGGTTCAAAATCTGACGTTTGAGACCCTTGCGGTTGCCGCCCAGCGGGATATACACATACTCCCGGAACCAGCCGGACAGGGTCATGTGCCAGCGCCGCCAGAACTCGGTGATGGAGGCGGAGATATACGGGTAATTGAAGTTTGCCGGGAAGTCGAACCCCAGCATCTTGCCCATGCCGATGCCCATCATGGAGTAGCCGGAAAAGTCGAAGTACAGCTGCAGGCTGTAGGCAAGGATGCCCAGCCACACCAGCGGAGTGGAGGCATTGTCCAGCCCCACGAAAGTGGTGGAAGCGCTGTCGGCCACGCCGATGATGTCGGTCCACAAAGCGCCGATGGCATCCGCCAGTAGCACCTTTTTGGCCAGACCGAAGGTGAACAGGGTCATGCCCTCTTCAATTTGCTTTAAATTGTAGCGGTGCTTGTAGACGTGCAGCTGGTCGGAGACGTCCCGGTACTTGACGATGGGGCCTGCAATCAGTTGCGGGAACATGACCACATAGGCACCAAAATCGATGATGTTGCGCTCGGCCTTCACATCCCGGCGGTAGACGTCGATGGAGTAGGAAAGGGTCTGGAAGGTGTAGAAGCTGATGCCCAGCGGCAGGGTGCCGATGCCCTGGATCTCGGCAAAGGTGGTGCCCAGCAGGGCGTTGGCGCTGCGCAGCACGAAGTTTGCGTACTTGAAGTAGAACAGCATACCCAGACTGCCGATGAGGGCAATGAGCAGAAAGACCCTGCGCAGGGCAGGCTTTGCGTCAAAATGTTCGATGGCGAGGCCGCAGAGATAGTTGATGAGGATGAGGGCCACCATGACCGGGAAGAACCGGACCTCGCCCCAGCAGTAGAACACCAGGCTGCAAAGGAACAGCACGGTGTTCTTGAGCTTTGCGGGCGCAAGGTAGTACAGCGCCAGCGTGATGGGCAAAAACCGGAACAGGAAAATAATGGTGCTGAAAACCAAGGCGTCAGCCTCCTTTTGGATTGATTTAGCGGAAGAAAGGCTTCCCCCAAGGGGGAAGGCAACTGCATAAGACGTTTACCGAAAAAAGCCGATGCCGCAGATGGCACCGGCTTTTTCAAATGTCAGATTCAGTCTGCCAGGGCGCTGTCCACGGTGCTGTCCAGATCGGCAGTGCACTCGTTGGAGGCGATCACCATGACGACGCGGTTGTCCTTGTAGGCGATGACGGCGTTCTCCACATTGGTCTGTGCCTGAGCGAACTCAGCGTAGTTGCCGTAGAAGGCCACCTGATCCTGCTGGTAGGCGGTCAGCTGGTTGGCGATGTCCTCAGCCTTGCCATCGGCAGCCTCGATCACCAGCACCAGGCCGGCATCGCCGTTGTCGTTGCTCTTCACGCCCTTGTAGCTCACCACGTCATCGGCCTGCAGACCGAAGTCGTACTCGATGTTCATGGCTGCGATCTCGAACTGGTTGGAGATGGGGTCGGCCTGCAGCAGGGTGTTGTAGATACCGTCCAGGTCGGCAGTGCCGTTCTCTTCAGCAGCGGCGGAGCCTGCTATGCTGGAAGCTGCCTGCGAAGCAGCAGCAGAGGAAGCAGCGGAAGAGGCAACGGAAGAAGAGGCAGAGCTGCCGCCGCAGCCGGTCAGCACAGCGGCAGACAGGGCAGCGCAGAGAGCCAGAGATGCGATTTTTGTGCGGTTTATCATAAATTGTTCCTTCTTTTGTTGAAATCATTCGTCCTGTTGCAGATGTGTGTGCAAACACCGGGCAGAACAGTATTATCTTACCATATCGGGGGGCAAAATGCAACGAAAAGGCACCCTTTTACAGGCGGGTTTTACACATTCTTAACCTGTGACGGACTGCCCGGCGGCCAGCTTCTGTAAAACCGCGACGGCGTCCTCCAGGCACAGGCCGCTCTGGCTGATGAGGGCGGCGCTTTCCGGCCCCACATAGCGCCAGTGCCACGGCTCATAGGTGATCTCGGTGACGGCTTCAGCTTCCTTCGGGTAGCGCAGGATGAAGCCATACTCCACCGCGTGCTGGCTCAGCCAGCGGAAAGCGGCGGTGTTTTCAAAACCTTCGTCCAGAGTGGGGTGCTCCGGGGCATTCAGGTCGGCGGCAAGGCCGGTGGCGTGCTCGGAGTAGCCCGGCGGGTTCACGATGGCGGCGGCCTTTTCCCTGGCCTCCGCCTCACTGTAACCTTTCTCGCGGAACTGGGCGACCTTGTTATTGTAGAGGTTAGTCTGGTATGCCACGCTGCGGTAGCCGCTCTGCATCCGGATGTCCACGCCGTCCTTTGCGGCTGCGGCCTGCATGGCGAAAAAGGCGTCGGCGGCCTCGGTCTGCAGGTCCTTGTTGATGGCGGTGGAAGAGCCGCACTCCTTGGTGGTGATGGTGTAATCGTCCGCCAGCTTGTGGGTGTGGTTCACCAGCACCATGCGGGGGTCATCCAGCAGGACCTGCGCCTGCTGGGCCGTCAGCAGGCCGTTTTCAGCGCCTTCTGTGGTGTCGGAAACAGCGGCTGCGCTGGAAGCATCCGGGCTTTCAGGGACGCTGGAAACTTCGGGAACACTGGAAGCGGCCGGGTCCGACTGCGCGGATTCTGCCGAGGCAGCAGGCACCGCCTGCTTGCGGTGGAGCACAAGGGAGGTGCCGCCCACGGCCAGGCAGACCACCAGGGCCAGCCCTGCAACGCGGCGGATGGAACGGATGCGGCGGCGGCGGCGGTAACGCGAAGGATGATTGGTAGACATAAAATACCTTCTTTCAGAAAGGATAAAGTGCAGCCTGCCGGGGCAAACTATGCCCGGAGGGGAGCACGATGAAGATGACAGCACAGGAATATGCGCGCCGGGTGCGGCGCACGGGGCCCCATTCGCCCCTGCTGGCCGACAGTGTGTGGGCCTTTTGCGTGGGCGGCGGCATCTGCCTGCTGGGCGAGGTGCTGCGGCAGCGGTTTCTGGCAGCCGGGCTGGAAGCCGAACTGGCAGGAACCCTGACCAGCTGCAGCCTGATCGCGCTCTCAGCGGTGCTCACCACCCTGGGCTGGTACCAGAAACTGGCCGCCCGGGCCGGGGCCGGGTCGCTGGTGCCCATCACCGGCTTTGCCAATGCGGTGGTCAGTGCGGCCATCGAGTTCAAAGCGGAAGGGCGGGTGCTGGGCACCGGAGCCAAGATGTTCACCATCGCCGGGCCGGTCATCGTATACGGCACGCTGGCGGCGGTGGTGTACGGCGCGGTGCTGTGGCTGAAAGGGCTGCTCCCTGTATAATACGATGCAGCCGGGCCGCAGATTGCACAGCGGCTCTCTATAGTATAGCACAACCCGGTGGATTTTTTGCCGGAAAGGAGAAATTTTGTTCATGACACAACGATGCGGCGACACACTGCTGTTCCGCACGCCGCCCGTGATCGCTGCGCAGGCGGCGGTGGGCGGCAAAAAGGAGGGGGAAGGCCCGCTGGCTGCAGCCTTTGATGAGCTGAGCAGTGACAACCGGTTCGGCCAGAGCAGCTGGGAGGCGGCGGAAAAATACCTGCAGCTGCGGGCGGCCCGGCTCTGCCTGCAGAAGGCGCAGCTGCCCGAAGAAAAGGTCCGGCTGGTGCTGGCAGGGGACTTGCAGGCCCAGTGTACGGCCTCCGGTTATGCCATGCGGGAGTTGGGTGTACCCTTTGCCGGGGTGTTCGGGGCCTGCAGTACCATGGCGGAAACACTGGGTCTGGGGGCTGCGCTGTGCGCCTCCGGGGCGGCGGAGCACCTGCTGGCCATGGCGTCCAGCCATTTCTGTGCCGCCGAGCGGCAGTTCCGCACCCCGCTGAGCTACGGCGCTGTACGCACCCCCACCGCTCAGTGGACCGTAACGGCGGCAGGCTGCTGCCTGCTGCAGCCTGCCGGGCCGGGCGTGCCGATAGCGGCGGCCACCTTCGGCCGTGTGCAGGATTATCAGGTCAGGGACATCAACAACATGGGCGCGGCCATGGCCCCGGCAGCCGCGTCCACCCTGCTGCATTATTTTGCCGACACCCACACCGAGCCGCAGGAATTCGACTGTATCTACACCGGGGACCTGGGGCAGGTGGGCAGCAGCCTGCTGCGGGAGCTGCTGGCGGCCGAGGGCCTGCTGGTGAAGAACCATGTGGATTGCGGCTGCATCCTGTTCGACGCCGCGGAACAGCAGGTGAAAAGCGGCGGTTCCGGGCCGGGCTGCTGTGCCGCGGTGCTGTGCGGGCACATCCTGCCCCGCCTGCTGCGCCGCAGCCAGAAGCGGGTGCTGTTCGTGGCAACCGGTGCCCTGATGAGTCAGACCACTTTTCTGCAGAAGGAGAGCATCCCGGCGGTGGCGCACCTTGTGGAGCTGCGCGCGCCGGAGAAGGAGAGCGGAGCATGAATTATTTCTGGGCGTTCTGTGTGGGCGGCGGCATCTGTGTGGTGGGTCAGCTGCTCATCGACCTCACCGGCCTGACCCCGGCCCGCATCCTCACGGGTTATGTGGTGGCCGGGGTGGTGCTGTCGGCCATCGGGTGGTATGCCCCGCTGGCCGAGTTTGCAGGCTGCGGGGCCACAGTGCCGCTGCTGGGCTTCGGCCACCTGCTGGCAAAAGGGGTGCGCACCGCACTGGAGGAAGAGGGAGCCGTGGGCATCCTCACTGGCGGGCTCACTGCCGCTGCGGCCGGCATTACCACCAGCCTTGTGTGCGGCGTGGTGTGCTCCTGGGTGGGCAAGAGCCACGACCAGAACTGAAAAAACGGCTTGACAGGACGGCGCGGCGGGTGTATGCTGAAGATACAGACCAGCGGTCCGTAAAGGAGGACGAGCAGATGCCGCGCAACAAATATCCGGAACAGACGGTGGAAAAGATCCTGGATGCCGCCGCCGCACTCTTTGCGGAAAAGGGCTACCAGAGCACCACTTTGCAGGACATCATCGACGCAACGGGTCTTTCCAAGGGGGCGGTGTACCATCATTTCCGCTCCAAGGAGGAGATCGCCCGGAAGGTGGGTGACCGCATGGGGGATGAGATGTGGGAGCCGCTGCGCCGCATCCGGGAAGCAGCGGGCCTGACCGGCCTGCAGAAGCTGCAGGCAGTGTTTGCGATGTCCTTTGCAGGAGACCGGCAGCAGCGCATGGGCCGCACTTTGCCGCACCTGACCGATGACCCGTATTTTCTGGTACTGGAGTGGCAGAGCATCGAGGAACGTCTGGTGCCGGAGTGCATTGCGCCCCTTGTCCGGCAGGGCGTGGCCGATGGCAGCATCCATACCGGAGACCCCGATGCACTGGCCGGTGCGCTGTTCTTTCTGGCCGATCTGTGGCTGCCGCCCCAGAGCCGCCCTACGACTCGCACGCAGCAGCGAGCACGCAACCGGGTCTTTCAGCAGATGACAAGGGCGCTGGGGCTGGACCTGCTCACGGAGGAACAGGCCCTTCAGCTGGAAGAACTGTGCCCGGAGAAATAACAGAAAAAGAGTCGGCGGAGAAAGCTCCGCCTTTTTCAGACGATTTTACAGACCATCGGTCTGTAAACGGAAAGAAAGGATGGTATCATGAAAGCATTTGTACAGGTGGTACTGGGGCAGATCATTTCGCTGTTCGGCAATGCGGCGCTGCGGTTCGTGCTGCCGCTGATCCTGCTGCGACAGACCGGTTCGGCGGCGGTGTACGGTGCGGCGACTGCGCTGGCACTGCTTCCAGCGCTGGCCGGGACACTGGCCGGAGGCGTTCTGGCTGACCGCTGCCGCAAGGCGCGGCTCATGGTGGTGCTGGACCTTGCTGCCGCCGGGCTTGCATTGGGTGCTGCAGCCTCCGCCGACAACCTGCCGACAGTTCTGTGGGCACCGGCGGCACTCTGTGCGCTTTATGCGCTGCAGGGGCTGTATCAGCCGGTGGTGCGGGCCAGCCTGCCGTTGCTGCTGGCGGGAGACCGCCTTGTGCAGGGCAATGCGGTGATCCAATTGGTCGATACGCTGGATGAGCTGCTGGGGCCCTTGCTGGGCAGTGCGCTGTTGGGTGTGATGGGGCTGGGGCCCCTGCTGGTGCTGTGTGGGGCCTGCTTTGCCGCTTCCGCTCTGTTGGAGTGGCAGATCCGCATCCCCGGCGACCGGCCGCAGCCACGCACGCAAAGAAAACCGGATTTTGCGGCAGAACTGCGGGAGAGCCTTACTTATCTGTACCACAGTCGGCCGGAATTGCTGCGGCTGGCGGGCATCATGGCGTTGGTGAACCTTGTGGAGATCCCGGCGGTGGTAGTGGGCATCCCGGTGGTGATCGTGCAGTACCTGGGGCAAAGCGATGCCGTGCTGGGGGCCGTTCAGGCCGTGCTGAGCGTGGGCGGCCTTGCAGGCGGAGCGCTGGCAGGCCGCAGCCGACACCCACTGTCCGACCGGCAGGCCCTGGGGCTTCTGATGGGCATTGCCGGGCTGTGCGCCGCCATGGGCGTCGTGCTCTGGGTACCACCGCTTGCTTGCGGCGGGGTGGCCCTGTGCGGGTTTGGGGTGATGGCCGCCGCCATGCGGTTCAATGTGTGGTTCTTTGCCCGGCTGCAGACGGTGCTGCCGCAGGCACAGCTGGGCCGGGTGACCGGCTGTACAATGGCGCTGGCCAGCCTGACCCAGCCGGTAGGGCAGGCCGTGTACGGGGTACTGTTCGATGTGTTTTCCGCCTGTCCGGCAGGGGTGCTGCTGGGGGCCGGTGCCGTGTCGGCGGTGTTTCTGACCGGCGCGATGCGCCATGAGACCGAAAAACGCCCCGGCTGACAGCCCAGCGGGGAAGCTGCCGCCACTCTTCGCCCTGTTTTTCAACAGCTCTGCGCTAGAATGTGGAAAACAGGAGGCGATGAACGATGAAACACCGCTGGACGACCCTTTTGTGGGAGCTTTTTGCAGCACAGCTGCTGTGCACGGCGGCGGCAATGCTGCCTGGCAGCCGGGTGTGCACGATGCCAGGGCTGGCGCTGCCTGCGCTGGGTCTTGCGGCGGCGGTGCCCACGGCCTGGTTCGTGTGGGGCGTGTGGGCGGAACCGCCCCTGCCGCTGCCGCCGGAACAGCTGCTGGAACCGCCCCGGACACTGGACCCAGCCACCCTGCTGGACCTGCCGGAGCCGGTGGCGTAAAAAACAAAAACCCCTGTACCGGGCGCTCCGGTACAGAGGTTTTGTTCGTCAATCAAACTGCGATCAAGCGTTCTTGTTAGCACGCTTTGCCATACGGCTGATCTTGCGGCTTGCGGTGTTCTTTTTGATGACACCCTTAGCGCGAGCCTTGTCGATCGCGGAAACAGCAGCCAGGACGGTTGCGTCCTTGTCAGCGGCATTCGCATCGATGGCAGCGTCTGCCTTCTTGACGACTGTTTTCAGGTTGGTCTTAATGGCCTTGTTGTGAGCCTGCTCTGCAGCAGCCTGCACGACGCGGTCCTTCTGAGATTTGATGTTAGGCATTCGTTCCACCTCCTTGGCTACCTATAACAGCGCACCTTATGATACCATATTTGCCGTACCAACGCAAGCGTTTTTTTGATTTTTGTTTGGAAAAGTTTCAATTTTCCCATACTTTGCACGAAAAACAGGGGTCTGCAGGCCTCGGACAGACGGGAGTGTGGGAAAATGCGCACGACAGATATGGCCGACGAGCTGTTCCGCGGCCCGGAGACAGAGCTGCCCGCCGGGGTGCGGCTGGCCACAGCGAAGCGCGGCGGGGTCACGGTCACCCGGGTGGAGATCGCGCGGGAGGGGCTGGCAAGGCCCCGCGGGCGGTACGTCACGCTGGAGATGCCCAGCGTCAGCGTCCTGGACGAGCGGGACACGGATGTGATCGAGACCGGGGCAGCCGAGCTGCGGGCCCTGCTGCCGCCGGAAGGCCCGGTGCTGGTGCTGGGCATCGGCAACCGGCGGGTGACAGCGGACGCCCTTGGCCCCCGCACGGCCCAGAAGATCCTGGTCACCATGGGGCCGCAGCACACGCTGCCGGTGCAGGGCATCCGGCCGGTGGCAGCGCTGGCGCCCGGCGTGTCCGGGGACACCGGGCTGACCCTGCGTCAGCTGGCGGCGGCCATGGTGGGTGCGGTGCGGCCTGCAGCGCTTGTGTGCGTGGACAGCCTTTGCAGTGCGGAGGCTGCCCGGCTGGGCCGCACCATCCAGTTTTCCGACACAGGCCTGCACCCGGCGGATGCCCGACACGCCCGGCATCTGGACGCCGCAGCCCTGGGCGTACCGGTGATCGCGGCGGGCATCCCCACCCTGATGGACGCCGACGAGGGGGCAGACCTGGTGCTCACGCCCCGTGCGCTGGACAGCGTCATCGCTCACGGGTCGGCGCTGCTGGCGGGCATCCTGAACCGGGCCCTGCAGCCCCGCCTCAGCGTGGCGCAGCTGTGCTGGCTGACGGGCTGACCGCATATAAAATAAGAACGGGATTCCGGGAAGGGGGGATCAGTCATGCGCAGCCGCACACCGCTGCCCCAGCGGCAGCAGGCCCACTGGGGCGCTTTTCTGGAAGCCGCCGCCCTGTTTCTGGCGCTGTGTGTGCTGGGCCGCAGCGCCGCTCTGACCTTGGCGGCGGTGGTGGCGGCACCCTTCCCGGCGGTGCAGACGGCTTTGTGGTGGGGGCAGCGGAACCTGCAAAGCGAGACATCCGACCCGGAGCCGGAGCCCGCCGCCGAAGAGCAGGCCCCGCCCGCTTCCTCGGCGGTGCCGGAAGCCGTGCAGGCGCTGACCGGCGGCATCGAGGATTATCTGGTGGCCCTGCAGCCGGAGGACGCCCGCCCGGCGGATGCGGGAGCGGTCATCGAAAAGCAGTACCCGCAGGGCAGCGGCGAAAAGTACATTGCCTGCGGGGCGGGCAGCATCAAGAACAACACCCGGCAGACGGCGGCGGACCTTGCCGCCGAGATCGAAAACCCGCTGCCCTTTGCCATTGAAAAGGACAGCCCCGACCCGCAGGTGCTGGTGATGCACACCCACGCCACCGAGGACTACCGCCTGTCGGCCGGGCTGTGGTTCACCCCCGGCGACGGGGCCCGCAGCACCGACCGCAGCATCAACATGTGCGCGGTGGGCCGGGTGGTGGCCGACACCCTCAACGCGGCGGGCATCCACACCCTGCACGACGAGACTCTGAACGACTACCCCAGCTACACCGGCAGCTATGCCAACAGCCGG
>CABQHF010000015.1 GCA_902463905.1 uncultured Faecalibacterium sp.
CGACCAGGCCGAGACTTATGTCCGCACCCGCCGCAGCATCGGCGTGGGCACCAACAAGGCCCGCATGGTGCGGCAGGAAGCCTACATCAAACAGCTGTCTGTGCAGCTGGATGAAAAACTGCAGCGGGATCAGAGCTTTGCTTCGGATGCCTACGACGCCCTGCAGCCCTACCTGACCACCAGCATGGCTAAAGGTCAGCTGGTGAACGAGGCCTGGGCAGCAAAGGACTACACCCGGCTGGACACCATCAAGCCTGATGGCACCTATCAGGTCGGGGAGGACGGCTTCATGGAATTCTATCCGGATGCTGATGCCCTGCAGCAGGCGGTGCTGCAGCTGTTTTACGAAAAAGTTGAATAAATGTGCGGCTGCACATTTAGATAGAGAAGATCCGGGTACGGATCTGAAAGGGGTACTATTATGAAAAAGATCATGAGCATCGTACTTTCTGCAGCTGTTCTGATGAGCATTGCTGCCGGCACGGCTTTTGCGGTGGGTTCCACGCCCAGCAAGACTGGTTCGGATGCGGACGCAGGCAATGCAAGCTATACCATCACCGGCACCGGCGAAGGTCTGGAGATCAATGTGAAGGTCACCGAGGTGTCGGAGACCGAGGAAGCCGCACTGAAGGCTGCAAACGGTGATCTGACTGGCTATGCAAATGCACAGGTGGCTGGCACTGCAGCCAAGCTGCTGGGCACCACCGCACAGAACACCACGGTGAACGAGGTCAAGCAGCTGATCGTTTCCGGTTACAAGGCCGATATGGGCGACGCCGCCATCAGCGTGCCGTTTGCTGCACTGCCTGCCAAGGGCACTCAGGTGGCCGTGGTGATCAAGGTGGTCAACAAGGGCGTTGTCAACTGGGTCACCGTGCCCGGCGTGGTGGAAGAGAAGGTGTTCGTGGGCAGCACCAAGGCTGTGCGCTGCATCACCTTCATGCTGGACGGCACCACCCTGCTGAACGTGCAGGCTGGCAAGGCTACCGTTGCCGCCGTCATCGCAAAGTAAAAACTGAACATCTGCGGCGCTTCCCTCCGCAGGGCAGCGCCGCTTTTTTGGCGTTGATGCGGGAAGGAAAAGGATCCCGGACAATGGAAAACAAAGAGGAGTGAAACTGTGCAACAGGAAAAACTGGAACGGAACAACGCGGTTTCCGCGGTGCGGCAGCCCGAAGGACAGGAAGAAGAGACCATTGATCTTCTGGAACTGTTCATGGGTCTGCTGGCCTACTGGAAGCTGATCTCGGCCACGGCACTGGTGGGTGCGGTGCTGGCTGCGTTTTACACCTTTTTCATGGTCACGCCCATGTACAAGGCCACGGCGACCATCTATGTGGTAAGCCGTGATGATTCGGTGCTGAACCTTTCGGATATCCAGATCGGCAGCGCCCTGACCAGCGACTACATCAAGGTGTTCGAGATGTGGGAGGTGCACGAAAAGGTCATCAGCGCACTGGATCTGGATTATACCTATAACCAGATGGCCAGTATGCTCAGCGTGACCAACGCCACCGATACCCGTATGCTGGATATCACGGTGACCGATGCAGACCCCGAAGAGGCTGCGGCCATCGCCAACGAGTACGCCGAGGTGGGCAGCAAGTACATCTCGGAGAAGATGAAAACCGATGAACCCACCATGATGTCCACCGCGCGGGTACCGGCTAACCCCTACAGCCCCAGCAAGGCCAAGAACATCCTGCTGGGCTTCCTGCTGGGCTTTGTGCTGTCCTGCGGCGTGGTGGTGCTGCGGGTACTGCTGGATGATACCTATAAGACCGCCGATGATGTCCGCAAGTATGCGGGCATGGTGGTGCTGGCCTCGGTGCCGCTGGCCGGCGGCAGCAAGGCCGAAGAGGGCAGCAACTTCCAGCGCCGCATGAAGCGTCTGGGCAAGGATATCCGCCGCCGTGTGGGCGGCAAAGCCGGGAGGAACGCATGAAACAGCTGAAAATCACGAAATTTGCGGAACTGGACTATGCGGGCAGTGAGGCGTTCAACACCCTGAGCACCAATCTCTCCTTTGCGGGCGAGAATGTGAAGAAGATCATGCTCACCAGCTGCCACTCTTCGGAGGGCAAGAGCTACCTGAGCATGAACCTGATGCGCACACTGGCACAGCGCGGCATGAAGGTGGCGCTGGTGGATGCCGACCTGCGCCGCAGCATGATCAACAGCGATTACGGCATCCAGTTCGAGGGCAATGCAAAGGACGCAAAGGGCCTTTCGCACTTCCTGGCCGGTATGGTGGGCATGGAAGAGGTCATCTACCAGACCAACATCCCCGGTGCCATCATGGTGCCGGTGGGCCGCGATGTGCCTAACCCCTTGGCCCTGCTGAGCAATGAGCACTTTGCCGAGCTGCTGGACACGCTGGCAAAGATGGTGGACTATGTGATCGTGGACGCCGCCCCGCTGGGCGTGGTCATTGATGCAGCAGAGATCGCCAAGGCCTGCGACGGCACCCTCATCGCCGTGCAGTACAACGATGTGCGCCGGCAGGAGCTGTTGGATGTGAAGCAGCAGATCGAGCAGAGCGGCTGCCCCATCCTGGGCACCGTACTCAATCAGGTGGATTACGACAGCTATCTGAGCCGCAAATACTATTACAAATCGTACAACAAATACGACTACTACAACAAGTATTACAAGCACAATCATTCGAAAGAGAAAAAATGAGCAGCTTTACGGATTACCACGCACATTTCGTCTACGGCGTGGATGACGGCGCCTGCACGCGGGAAGAGATGTTCGCCATGCTGTATACCCCGGCGGCATCCTACGCAGCAGAGGAACGCAGCCTCATCACCCTGGGCGGCACCGACTGGGTGCTGCTGGAGTTCGTGCCCGATGTGACACCGGACGAGGTGGAAGCAGCGCTGCAGCAGTTCACCCGCTGCGGTTACCGGGTGCTGCTGGCGCACATTGAGCGCTACCCCCGGCTGGCCCGGAGCGGCGCACTGCCCCGCCTGAAGGAGCAGTACGGCATCCGCTGTCAGGTGAATGCCGCCACCGTGCTGGACGGCGGGTTCTTCCAGCGGCGGCGGCTGGATCGCTGGCTGAAGGAGGGCATCGTGGATGCCATCTCCTCGGACGCGCACAACTGCTCCACCCGCTGCACCCGGATGCGCCCGGCCTATGAGCGCCTGTACGCCAGCCTTGGCCAGCAGGGAACGGATGCACTGTTTAGCGGAAACGGTGTTTCGCTGTTGAAAGATTGAAACCGTCGAAATAGCCATTTCCTGGTGGGATTTCTGGTCAGAATGCGCATAAGCAGGATCAGGTTTCCCCCGGAAATGGCTTTTTGTGCCTTTTCGACAGAAAAAACTTGCTTAAATGACGGTTGCGTGATAAACTTACATAGAAAAAGGGAATTTGCGATGGAAAGCAGGAGGTGATATGGATGAAAATTCTGGTTGTGGACGACGGACAGCTTGCAATCAATTCTCTGATCCGTATCTTATGCAGAGTGGCTCCGGATTGCGATTATATCAGTGCGATAACGACAGACGATGCTTTGAACTGGCTGCGTCAGGGTCCGATGGACGTAGCCTTTTTGAATTTGGAGATGCCGGGCATGAATGGCCTTGCCCTTGCCCGCATGATCCAGAAGATCCAGCCGCGCTGCAATCTGATTGTGGTGACGGAACACCCTGAGTATGCGCTGGAAGCGCTGCAGATCTTTGTCAGCGGCTTCCTGCTCAAACCGGCTAACGAGGCTGATGTGCGCAATGTGCTGGAAAATCTGCGGTATCCGGCCGAGGATGTGCCTGCGGGCGTCAAAGTGCAGTGCTTCGGTAATTTTGAGGTGTTCGTGGGCGGGCGTCCGCTCTCGTTCAAGCGCAGTAAGAGCAAGGAACTGCTGGCCTATCTGGTGGATCGCAACGGTGCCACCTGCACCAACGGCGAGATGCTGGCTGTGCTCTGGGAGGACAAGCCCGATACGGCGTCCCTGCACAGCCATCTGCGCAACCTGATCTTTGACCTGAACCATACGCTGGAGGACGCCGGTGTGCGCGGGCTACTTGTGCGCGGCCGCAGTACACTGGCCATCGACACCAGCAAAGTAGAGTGTGATTACTACAACTTCCTGCGGGGCGACCGCTCCACCATCAGCAGCTACCGCGGCGAGTATATGACCCAGTATTCCTGGGCCGAGGTCACCCGCTCGGCACTGCGCCAGCAGGCCATTGCCAGCCAGAAGGGCGGCCTGCCCAGCTATTACGTCCCGCCGACAGGGTTCTGAGCTGACAAACTTATATAAAAAACGAAGCCCCGTGTGTTCCGCATCGTGAACACACGGGGCTTTTGCTTATGAGATAAATTTCCGGAAATTTCCGGTTACTTCCGGGTGTGGCTCTCCCAGCCGCTGGAGGTGACCACCTGCTTGTCCGGGGTACACCACATGGCTTCCACGCCGTCCAGCGATTCCACCAGCTTCTGGCCCTCTTCCAGCGGCATGCAGAACAGGCCGGTGGTCAGGCAGTCGGCCTGGCCGGAATCCCTGCTCAGCACGGTCACGCTGTTGAAGTAGGCGGCCGGCCACAGGGTGTCCGGGTCGATCAGGTGGTGGTAGCGCTTGCCGTCCACTACAAAGTAGCGCTGGTAGTCGCCGCTGGTCACCAGTGCCAGATCGCTCATGTTGATGGCGCTGCCGAACAGGGAATCGGAGGTGTTGGTGTACACCTCCGAGGCGTCCCAGGGGTTCTCCACGCCGCCGGTCCACTGGCTGCCGTCGGGCTTGGTGCCGATGGCGCGCAGGTTGCCGCCAACGCTCACCAGTGCACTGGTCAGGCCGCGGGCCTGGGCTGCCTGGCACACCATCTCCACGGCGTAGCCCTTGCCCACGCTGCCCACGTCCAGAGACATCTCCGGGTCGGTCAGGTAGACGGTCCTGGCCTCGTCGTCGATCACCATGTTGTTGATGCTGCAGTGCTGGGCGGCGGCCTCCAGTTCCTCCTGGGTGGGCAGAGTGTTGTCGACCTCGTTCTGGTTGCTTTCGGCAGCCTCGCGGTAGTCGTGCCAGATGCGCAGCACGCTGCCCATGGCCACGTTCAGCTTGCCGTTGGTGGTGTCGTACATCTGGCGGGCCAGCTCCAGCATGGACAGGATGCGGTCGTCCACCTGCACAGGGGCCTTGCCGGCGTTGTCGTTGATGGTTTTCACATTCACCACGCCGTCGTAGTCGTTGTAGATGTCGTACAGCTGGTTGTAGGCCTCCAGGTCGGCGTGCAGGGCGTCCATCTGCCGGGTGAACTCCTCCTCGCTCTCGCAGTAGGCGATCACCTGGGTGACGGTGTCGAACACATCATAAAAGATGGTGCTGTAACGGGTCAGCTCCTGCTGGGGTTCGCTGGAACTGGAACCGGCGCAGCCGGCCAGCATGCTCAGGCAGAGCACGGCCGCCAGCAGCCCGGCGGTGAGGCGTTTGAACAGGGTGGTTTTCATCGGGGCTGGTTCTCCTTTGCTGCGGTAAAGGCGGTGTGCTCCTCCTGCAGATGGGCCAGCAGATCGCCGAACACCCAGCTGCGGTTGGAGGGGGTCACCACGGCTTTGAGGGGGATGTTCACCTGTGCCTGCCTGAGCAGATCCAGCAGGGTATCCACATCTTTTTCCTTGAAGTTGGCCAGCACCAGAGCCGAGGGGTAAGCGCCCGGCTCCAGAACTAAAGTACGGGGAGACCTGGTCTCCACTTCGCCCAGCAGCTGGGCCACGGTCTTGCCGGCATCGGCAGGTGCCACGGGCAGCACCTTCATGCCAAAGGCGGGAGCCATGCCGTCCAGCTTGCCGCGGTCGGCGGCGGAAAGGTTCCAGCCCAGTGCCAGCGGGACACCGGCGTTCTGGTTGCGTGCAATATGTGCTTTCATTGAAAAATGACCTCGTTTCAGAAGTGAACTGCAAAATACACTATAGTATAACACAAAAACGCGGAAAAGAAAATGAGGAACCGGCACGCAAAAAAGGCAGCGACCGCAGCCACTGCCTTTTGGAACGCGCAGGCTCAGTTCATCTTCTTGCCGAAGAACTCGACCTCTTTGCTGACGAACTGCATCAGCTCGTCGAACTGGTCGGGGGTCAGGCTCTGGGCACCGTCGCACTTGGCCTTGGCGGGGTTGTTATGCACCTCGATCATCAGGCCGTCGGCACCGGCAGCTACGGCTGCCTTGGCCAGCTCCGGCACCATCCAGGCGTGGCCGCAGGCATGGCTGGGATCCACCACCACGGGCAGGTGGGTCATCTTGTGCAGCATCACCACACCGGCCAGATCGAGGGTGTTGCGCATGCTGGTCTCAAAAGTGCGGATGCCGCGCTCGCACAGGATGACGTTCTCGTTGCCCTCGGCCATGATGTACTCGGCGCTCATCACGAACTCTTCCAGCGTGTTGGCCAGGCCGCGCTTGAGCAGCACCGGCTTTTTCTGGCGGCCCACGGCCTTGAGCAGCTCAAAGTTCTGCATGTTGCGGGCACCCACCTGAATGAGGTCCACGTTCTCGAACAGGGGCAGATGCTCGGTGTTCATGATCTCGGTGACGATGGGGGCACCGGTGGCGCGGCGGGCCAGCTTGAGCAGGTCCAGGCCCTCGCTGCGCATGCCCTGGAAGGAGTAGGGGGAGGTGCGGGGTTTGAAAGCACCGCCGCGCAGCAGGGAAGCACCGGCAGCCTTCACGCGCTGGGCGCAGTAGGTGATCTGCTCCTCGCTCTCGATGCTGCAGGGGCCGGCGATGACGGCAAAGTTGCCGCCGCCGATCTTCACACCATCCACGTCGATGATGCTGTCGTCCGGGTGGAACTTGCGGTTGGCCTTTTTATAAGGTTCGGACACGCGGCGGCAGGTCTCCACCACCGGGTTTGCCAGTACCCAACTCTCGGCGATGGCCTTGGTGTCGCCGATCAGGCCCAGAATGTGGGTGTCGCTGCCCTTGGAGTCGTTGATCTGCAGGCCCATGCCCTCCAGTTCGTGGCAGAATTCGCGGATCTGTACGTCGGGTGCATCCTGTTTGAGTACGATGATCATAGTGCTTTTGTCTCCTTTGCCTTTTCCTATCTCGTGCGAAACGGCGAGGGAGACCGGCTCCTTTGCCGCAGCTTGCGATGCAAAACTTCAGTTTCCTGAAGTGATGGTGCTATGATAACACTTCAGACAACTGAAGTCAAGAACTTTTTGAAATTTATGCAAAAAAGCAGTTTGCAGGTGCATCTTTGCAGCTTTTTGCCGGAAATCCCGCCCGGAGGGCTGTTATTTGAAAAGAGAACGTGGTAAAATGAGGGCGGGAACCCTCTCAGGATGGATGTGGGCTGAATGATGAAGGTTCTCAGCTTGCTCTCAATCATCCTCGCCCTCTCAGACAACCCCATTGGGAGAGCTGGATTTGCGCAGCAAAGACGGAGAGGGCGAGCTACTCTAAAATTTCAAAATAGAAACAAGAGGCTAAGATAAAATGGGAAAAGAAGCAAAAACCAATGCCATGCGCATTCTGGAACGTGAAAAGGTGCCCTATACGGCCCACGAGTACGCCCACGAAGAGGGCGTGGCCGTGGCCGGTGTGGATGTGGCCGGCAGCATGGGCGAGGACCCGGCCTGCGTATACAAGACGCTGGTGACCCAGGGCAGCAGCAAAAACTACTTTGTGTTTGTCATCCCGGTGGCGGCCGAGCTGGACCTGAAAGCCGCCGCCCGCAGCGTGGGCGAAAAGAGCGTGGCCATGATCCATGTAGCCGACATCAACAAGGTCACCGGCTATGTGCGCGGCGGCTGCAGCCCCGTGGGCATGAAGAAGCAGTACAAGACCGTGTTCGACGAGAGTGTCCTCGCACAGGAAAAAGTGTATGTTTCCGGCGGGCGCATCGGCACCCAGGTGTGCTGTGCTCCGGCGGACCTCATCCGCGCCGCCCGCGCCACCACCGCAAAGATCATCTTCTGAACCGGGTAGAAAAGTACGTCTTTTGGGACAAAGACGGTTGGAAGATTTTACGGAAAATATACTCAAACTATAAGTCATACTTAAAAAGAAAAACGATGGCGAAACTGCACAAAACTTTTGAAAGTTTTTTGGCGCATGGAAACACAAGGGAGAATTTGCCGCAACACTCTTTGCAAAGCCATTATTTTGCCGTAAACTGTATGTAGCACAGGGACGGTCACCCCATAGAATGGGCCCCGCACCCTGCAGAAATGTCAGCACAGAAACTGCGGAGGAAGAGATCCATGAAAAAGACGCTGCCGGGTCGCATGGAACGAAACAATATTCGTGCATGTCAGGGGCATCGTGCAGCTTCGTGCAAGGCATGGGAACAGAATACGCAAAAATAAAGGCTGTGGTGCAGGTGTGCCACTGCCTTTTTTGTTTGTCAGAAGTGGAAAGAGAGGGTTTGGATTATGGTTCGTAAAGTTGCTGTGATCATGGGTTCCGACAGCGATTGGCCGGTGGTCAAGGGGGCCTGTGCCCAGCTCAAAGCGCTGGATATCCCCTTTGAAGCACATATCCTGTCGGCACACCGCACGCCCGCCGAGGCGGCTGCGTTTGCAAAAAGCGCAAAGGCCGACGGCTTTGGCGTCATCCTGTGCGCGGCCGGCATGGCAGCCCATCTGGCCGGTGCATTTGCCGCCAACACTACGCTGCCGGTGATCGGCATCCCCATGAAGGGCGGTGCCATGGACGGTCTGGATGCCCTGCTGGCCACCGTGCAGATGCCCAGCGGCATCCCGGTGGCCACCGTGGCCCTGAACGGTGCCAAGAACGCCGCCTGGCTGGCCGCCGAGATCCTGGCACTGGGCGATGAGGCTCTGGCAGCAAAGCTGGAAGCCGAGCGCACCGCCATGGCGGCACAGATCGCGGCCAAGGAGGAAAAACTGCAGGCGGAGATCGCCGAACTGTAAAGGAGAACCAATGTCTGATTTTGCATATCCGCTGCACGAAGAATGCGGCGTTTTTGGCCTCTACGACCGGGCCGGCACCGAGGATGTGGCCGCTGCCGCCTACTCGGCGCTGTATGCCCTGCAGCACCGCGGGCAGGAGAGCTGCGGCATCGCCGTGAACGACGACGGCGTCATCCAGGGCCACCGGGACCTGGGCCTTGTGAACGAGGTGTTCACCCCGGCGGTGCTGGGCAGCCTGGCCAACCCCAACGCCCATATGGCCACCGGCCATGTGCGCTATGCCACCGCCGGCAGCCGCATCCGGGCCAATGCTCAGCCCATGATCGTGCGGCACGGCCGCGGCACCATGGCTCTGTGCCACAACGGCAACCTGACCAATGCCATTGAGCTGCGACGCCAGCTGGAAAACGAGGGAGCCATCTTCCATGGCTCCTCGGACACCGAGGTCATCTGCTACCTCATCACCCGCAACCGCCTGCGCATGGGCAGCATCGAGACGGCCATCAGCAAGACCATGGACGTGCTGGAAGGCGCGTACAGCCTTGTGATCATGTCTGCCACCAAGCTCATCGCGGTGCGCGACCCCCGCGGCTACCGGCCCCTGTGCATCGGCACGCTGCCCGGCGGCGGCTACGTCTTTGCCAGCGAGAGCTGTGCCCTGGACGCTGTGGGTGCCACCCTGCTGCGGGACGTGGAGCCCGGCGAGATCGTGGTGGCCGACGCCAAGACCGGCGAGCTGCGCAGCATCACCGACCATGTGGGCCGCCCGGACACCCAGATGTGCGTGTTCGAGTTCATTTACTTTGCCCGCCCGGACAGCATCATCGAGGGCAGCTCGGTGCACGAGGCCCGCAAACAGGCCGGTCGGTTCCTGGCACAGGAACACCCGGTGGATGCCGATGTGGTCATCGGCGTGCCGGACTCCGGCCTGGATGCCGCCCTGGGCTACTCCCAGGAGAGCGGCATCCCCTACGGCATCGGCTTCATTAAGAATAAGTACATCGGCCGCACCTTCATTCAGGGCAGCCAGAAGCAGCGTGAGAACAGCGTGCGCATCAAGCTGAACGCGATCTCCAGCACGGTCAAGGGCAAGCGCGTGGTGCTGGTGGATGACTCCATCGTCCGGGGCACTACCTCTGCCCGCATCATCAAGCTGCTGCGGGACGCCGGTGCTACCGAGGTACACTTCATGGTGTCGGCACCGCCGTTCAAATATCCCTGCTACTTCGGCACCGACATCCCCGACCAGAAACTGCTGGTGGCCACCGGACGCACGGTGGACCAGATCAATGAGATCATCGGGGCCGACACCCTGGGCTACCTGTCCACCGAACATGTGGTGCAGCTGGCCAAAAACGCAAACTGTGGGTTCTGCACCGCCTGCTTCACCGGCGAATATGCCGTGAAGCCGGACGAGGTGCTTTCCACCGATATCCACGAACGCCACCTGAACGACCGCCCCAAGGACGAGAAAAAGTTAGGAGAGTAACACCATGGAAAAGAGCTATTCGGAAAGCTACGCCGCAGCAGGCGTGGACATCACCGCCGGTTACCGTTCGGTCGAACTGATGAAGCAGTATGTGGCCCGCACCATGAACGAGCACTGCATCGGCGGGCTGGGCGGCTTTGGCGGCCTGTTTGAACTGGACTGCACCGGCTACAAGCACCCGGTGCTGATCTCCGGCACCGACGGCGTGGGCACCAAGCTGAAGATCGCCATGATCATGGACAAGCACGACACCATCGGCATCGACTGCGTGGCCATGTGCGTCAACGACGTCATCTGCGCCGGTGCAAAGCCGCTGGTGTTCCTGGATTACATCGCCTGCGGCCGCAACGTCCCCGAGAAGATCGCCGAGATCGTCAAGGGCGTGGCCGAGGGCTGCGTCCAGGCCGACTGCTCTCTGGTGGGCGGCGAGACCGCCGAACACCCGGGCATGATGCCGGAGGACGAGTACGATCTGGCCGGTTTCACCGTGGGCGTCGTGGACAAAGAGAAGATTTTGAACAACGACACCATGAAGCCCGGTGATGTGATCATCGCCCTGCCTTCCACCGGTGTGCACTCCAACGGCTTCTCGCTGGTGCGCAAGATCTTTGACATCGACGGCAACCCCGACGTGCTGCACACCACGCCCGCCGAGCTGGGCGGCAAGAGCCTGGGCGAGGCCCTGCTGGCTCCCACTAAAATTTACGTTAAGCCGGTGCTCAAGGTGCTGGAGGAAGTGGATGTCAAGGGCATTTCCCACATCACCGGCGGCGGCTTCTACGAGAACATTCCCCGCAGCCTGAAGAAGGGCTGCTGCGCCCGCATCCACAAGGCGGACGTCCGCACCCCGGCACTGTTCCACCTGATGCAGAAGGAGGGCGGCATCTCCGAGCACGATATGTTCAACACCTTCAACATGGGCGTGGGCATGGTGCTCACCGTGCCTGCCGAGCAGGCCGACAAGGCGCTGGAGATCCTGCATGCCAACGGTGAGCCGGAGGCTTATCGTCTGGGCGTCATCGCAGAAGGCGAGGGTGTGGAGCTGTGCTGAACATTGCAGTGTTAGTTTCCGGCGGCGGCACCAACCTGCAGGCCCTGCTGGACAGTGAGGCCCGCGGCGAGAACCCCAATGGTAAAATTACGCTGGTGGTGGCCTCCAAGCCCGGCGTCTATGCGCTGGAACGTGCCGCAAAGGCCGGTGTGGAGAGCTGCGTGGTGCGCCGGAAGGACTACGCCAACAGCGAAGAGTTTGACGCGGCCCTGCTGGGCACGCTGAAAGCACACAACATCGACCTTGTGGTGCTGGCAGGCTTTCTGTCGGTGCTGGGGCCCAGCGTCATCGCGGCCTATCCGCGCCGCATCCTGAACGTGCACCCGGCGCTCATCCCGTCCTTCTGCGGGCCGGGCATGTACGGCCTGCGCCCCCACGAGGCCGCCCTGGCCCGTGGCTGCAAGGTCACCGGTGCCACCGTCCATTTTGTGAACGAAGAATGCGACGGCGGGCCCATCCTGCTGCAGAAGGCCGTGGACATCCTGCCCGGCGACACCCCGGAGGTGCTGCAGAAACGGGTCATGGAGCAGGCCGAGTGGAAACTGCTGCCCAAGGCGGTCGCCATGGTGTGCAGCGGAGAGATCGAGTAAAAGGAAACCTGGCTCGCCCTCTCCGTCTGCTCGTTTCACTCGCATCCACCTCTCCCAAAGGGAGAGGCAAGAGCCTTGCCGTTATGTTCTTGGCTCCCCCTTTGGGGGAGCTGTCACCGAAGGTGACTGAGAGGGCGAGGATGCTTGCTTTGACAGAAACTTTTTGCCTGAGAGGGTTCATAAATAGGAGAACAACAATGGAAAAGATCGACCTGAACGAATATCTGGCCTCCAACGAATACCCCGGCCGCGGCATTGCGGTGGCAAAGGCCCCGGACGGCCGACAGATGTTCATCGGCTACTTTATCATGGGCCGCAGCGAGAACAGCCGCAACCGCGTGTTCGACCCCGTGCCGGAGCGCGGCGGCATCTGCACCATGGCAGCGGACCCCGCCAAGCTGGAGGATCCCAGCCTGATCATCTACAACCCGGTGCTGACGCTGGGCCGTACCCACATCGTGACCAACGGCGACCAGACCGATACCATCTATGACCTGATGAGCCAGGGCAAGAGCTTTGCGGATGCACTGCGCACCCGCACCTTTGAGCCGGACGGCCCCAACTACACCCCCCGCATCTCTGCGGTGGTGTATGCGGACGGCAGCTACCAGATGAGCATCCTCAAGTCTGCCGACGGCAACGGCGACAGCGTGCAGCGCTATTTCTTTGATTACCCCCAGCCCGTGGCCGGAGAGGGCCACTTCATCAGCACCTACAAGCACAATGGCAGCCCCATCCCCAGTTTTGAGGGTGAGCCGCTGCGCTTTGCCTGCCCCCGCACCCTCGGCGACTTTGCCCACGGCCTGTGGAGCAGCCTGAACGCCGACAACAAGGTGAGCCTGTTCGCCCGGGTCATCGACCTGGAGAGCGGCGAGAGCGGCGACATGATCTTCAACAAATACGACGCCGTGTGCAGCGACCTGGACGACCCCGAGGAGCCGGAGCTGCTGCCCGAGGAGCTGGAACTGCTCAAAAAGCTTGACGCTGAGGAAGAATAAGAGTAAACCTTAGGATATAAGGAGGATGCACCAATGAACGAACTGGCACTGAAGTACGGCTGCAACCCCAACCAGAAGCCCAGCCGCATTTATATGGAAGATGGCTCTGACCTGCCCGTTACTGTTCTGAACGGCAAGCCCGGCTACATCAACTTTCTGGACGCCCTCAACTCCATCCAGCTGGTCAAGGAGTTAAAAACTGCCTGCGGCCTGCCCGCAGCAGCCTCCTTCAAGCATGTGTCCCCGGCAGGTGCTGCCCTGGGCCTGCCCCTCACCGAGGTGGAGCGCCGGATGTACCACATTGCCCCGGAGACCGAGCTGTCCCCGCTGGCCTGCGCCTACGCCCGCGCCCGCGGTGCCGACCGCATGTCCTCCTTCGGCGACTGGATCGCCCTGTCGGATGTGTGCGACGTGCCCACCGCAAAGCTGATCCAGCACGAGGTGTCGGACGGCATCATCGCACCGGGCTACGAGCCGGAAGCACTGGCCATCCTGTCCGGCAAGAAGAAGGGCAACTACAACGTGGTGGCCATCGACCCCGCCTACAAGCCCGCACCCATCGAGCACAAGCAGGTGTACGGCATCACCTTTGAGCAGGGCCGCAACGAGCTGGTCATCAACGCCGACACCATGCTGAACAACTGGGTCACCGAGAACAAGGACGTGACCGAGGAGCAGAAGCGCGACCTCATCATTGCCCTTATCACCCTGAAGTACACCCAGTCCAACAGCGTGTGCTACACCTACAATGGTCAGACCATCGGCGTGGGTGCCGGCCAGCAGAGCCGCATCCACTGCACCCGTCTGGCCGGTCAGAAGGCCGACAACTGGCAGCTGCGCCACATGGACAAGGTGCTGAACCTGCCCTTCCGTGACGATATCGCCAAGCCCAACCGCGACAACGCCATTGACGTGTACATCGGCGATACCCCGGAGGATGTCATCGGCGACGATGTCTGGGCCGAGACCTTCACCGAGCAGCCCGCCCCGCTGACCGCCGAGGAAAAGAAGGAATACCTGAGCAAGGTCACCGGCGTGTGCCTGGGCTCCGACGCCTTCTTCCCCTTCGGCGACAACATCGAGCGTGCCCGTCGCTCCGGCGTGACCGCCATCGTGCAGCCCGGCGGTTCCATCCGTGACCAGCAGGTCATTGATACCTGCAACAAGTACGGCATCGCCATGGCCTTCTGCGGCCTGCGGCTGTTCCATCACTAAGAGAAGGTGTAAAAATGAGCAAAAAAATTCTGGTGGTTGGCGGCGGCGGCCGCGAACATGCCATTATCAAAGCACTGAAGAAAAGCCCCGACTGCGGCGAGATCTGGTGCGCACCCGGCAACGGCGGCATCCGCTATGACGCCAAGTGCAAGAACATCAAGGCCACCGATGTGGAGACCATGGTGGGCTTTGCCGTTGAGGAAAAGTTTGACTACGTCGTGGTGGCACAGGATGACCCGCTGGCCCTGGGCATGGTGGACGAGCTGGCAAAGGCCGGCATCCCGGCTTTCGGCCCGGACAAGGCCGCTGCCCGCATCGAGGCGTCCAAGGTGTTCTCCAAGGATCTGATGAAGAAATACGGCATCCCCACCGCAAAGTATGAGACCTTCGACGACCCGGCAAAGGTCATGGCGTACATCAAGGCCGAGGGCAAGTACCCGGTGGTCATCAAGGCCGACGGCCTGGCTCTGGGCAAGGGCGTGCTGATCTGCGAGAACGAGCAGCAGGCCGCCGACGGCGTCAAGGAAATCATGCTGGACAAGAAGTTCGGCGCATCCGGCAACCATGTGGTGGTGGAAGAGTTCCTCACCGGCCCGGAGGTCAGCGTGCTGAGCTTTACCGACGGCAAGGTGGTCAAGCCCATGGTGTCGTCCATGGACCACAAGCGTGCCAACGACCACGACACCGGCCTGAACACCGGCGGCATGGGCACCGTTGCCCCGAACCCCTACTACACCCCGGAGATCGCCGCCGAGTGTATGGAGAAGATCTTCCTGCCCACCATCCATGCCATGAACGCCGAGGGCTGCCCCTTCAAGGGCTGTCTGTACTTCGGCCTGATGCTCACCCCGGACGGCCCCAAGGTCATCGAGTACAACTGCCGCTTCGGTGACCCCGAGACCCAGGTGGTGCTGCCCCTGCTGGAGGGCGACTTGCTGCACATCATGGAGGCCTGCACCAACGGCACCCTGGCCGACGAGGACGTGAAGTTCTCGGACGGCGCAGCCGCCTGCGTCATTCTGGCCTCCGGCGGCTACCCGGTGGCCTACGAGAAGGGCAAGCCCATCTCCGGCCTGGTGGACGGTCAACTGCCGGACGAAGAGAATGTGACGGTCTACCACTCCGGTACGGCCCTCACCGAGGACGGCCAGCTCGTGACCAACGGCGGCCGTGTGCTGGGCGTGACCGCCACCGGCCCGCGCCTGACCAACGCCCTGAGCCACGCCTATGAGGCAGCCGAGAAGATCCATTTCGACAAGCTGCACAAGCGCAGCGACATCGGCCTGCGTGCGCTGAAGGCACTGGCAGAAAAGCAGTAATTGCCTTATGGCGAACGGCCTCGCCCTCTCCGTCATTGCTGACGCAATGCCACCTCTCCCAGAGGGAGAGGCAAGAGTCTTACCGTTACGTTCTTGGCTCTCCCTTTGGGAGAGCTGGCGAGAAACGAAGTGACGAGACTGAGAGGGCGAGGATGCTGAAGTATAACGAATCATAAGGGGGAACTTACCCATGGTCTATCGTATTTATGTGGAAAAGAAGCCCGGCTTTGACGTCGAGGCAAACGGCCTGAAGAACGAGCTCACCGGCCTGCTGGGCATCCGGTCGCTCACCGGCCTGCGCCTGCTCAACCGCTACGACGTGGAGGGCATCGACGAGGTGCTGTTCAAGCAGTGCGTCAGCACCGTGTTCAGCGAGCCGCCGGTGGACAACACCTATGCCCAGCTGCCGGAGCAGGAGGGCACGGCATTTGCCGTGGAGTACCTGCCCGGCCAGTTCGACCAGCGTGCCGATTCCGCCGCCGAGTGCATCCAGCTCATCAGCCAGGGCGAGCGCCCGCTGGTGCGCTCTGCCCGCGTCTACCTGCTGGAAGGTGCCCTGACCGACGAGCAGCTGGCCGAGATCAAAAAATATGTCATCAATCCGGTGGAGGCCCGTGAGGCTTCGCTGGACAAGAAGGCTACCCTGAAAATGGAGTACCCCGTGCCCACCGCTGTGGCGGTGCTGGACGGCTTCAACCAGCTGGACGAAGAGGGCCTGAAAAAGTTCATCGACGAGAACGGCCTGGCCATGGATCTGGGCGACATCAAGTTCTGCCAGGAGTATTTCCGCTCCGAGCAGCGCGACCCCACCATCACCGAGATCAAGATGATCGACACCTACTGGTCCGATCACTGCCGCCACACCACCTTCGGCACCATTCTGGACGATGTGCAGATCGACGACGAAGTGGTGCAGGCTGCCTTTGACCGCTACATGGCCATGCGCAAGGATCTGGGCCGCGAGGGCAAGCCCCGCTGCATGATGGATCTGGCTACCATCGGTGCCAAGGAGCTGAAGAAGCAGGGCATCCTGAAGAACCTCGACGAGTCCGACGAGATCAACGCCTGCACTGTGAAGATCAAGTGCGACGTGAACGGCAAGGACGAGGACTGGCTGTTCCTGTTCAAGAACGAGACCCACAACCACCCCACCGAGATCGAGCCCTTCGGCGGCGCAGCCACCTGCATCGGCGGTGCCATCCGTGACCCGCTGTCCGGCCGCAGCTACGTCTATCAGGCCATGCGTGTGACCGGTGCCGGTGACCCGCTGGTGCCCGTGAGCGAGACTTTGCCCGGCAAGCTGCCCCAGCGCAAGCTGGTGACCACTGCAGCCGCAGGCTACTCCTCTTATGGCAACCAGATCGGTCTGGCCACCGGTCAGGTGGATGAGATCTACCACCCCGGCTATGTGGCAAAGCGCATGGAGA
>CABQHF010000016.1 GCA_902463905.1 uncultured Faecalibacterium sp.
GGGTGTACAACGGCAAGCCCATCGTCAACTCCACCAACGGCGAGCCGGAAAAGCTCAAGGCCATCCTGCCCCTGTGCAAAAAGTACGGCGCGGCCATCGTGGGCCTTGCCATCGACGAGCGGGGCATCCTGCCCGCCGCAGAGGACCGCGTGGCCATTGCCCGCCGCATCACCGAGGCGGCACTGGAAGCCGGCATCCCCCGCGAGGATATCTACATCGACTGCCTGACCCTCACCGCCAGCGCCCAGCAGAAGGACGTGCTGGCCACGGTGCAGGCGCTGGAAGCCTGCAAGAAGGAGCTGGGGGTGCGCACCATCCTGGGCGTGTCCAACATCAGCTTCGGTCTGCCCTGCCGCTCCTACCTGAACACTACCTTCCTCACCATGGCCATGTATGCAGGGCTGGATCTGGCCATCATGAACCCCTCCAGCGAGGAGATGATGGCCGCCGTGTATGCCTATAATGTGCTGACCAACCGCGACGCGCAGAGCATGCAGTATATCGAGCGCTATGCAAACCGCGTGCCGGCCTCCACGGCCCTGAAACAGGCTGCCCAGGCAGCGCCTGCGGCCGCAGCTGCTGACGGGGGTGCCGAGGTCTCCGGCCCCTATGCGGCGCTGATCAAGTCGGTGGAAAAGGGCCTGAAGGGCGATGCTGCCGCCCAGACCCGCGCCCTGCTGGCCGAAAAACAGCCGCTGGAAGTGGTGGACGAAGCCCTGATCCCGGCGCTGGACATCGTGGGTGCCAAGTATGAAAAGGGTACCCTCTTCCTGCCGCAGCTGCTGCAGGCCGCCAGCGCCGCCCAGAGTGCCTTTGAGGAGATCAAGACGGCCATTGCCCAGAAGGGCGAGGGAAGCGCCAGCAAGGGCCGCATCGTGCTGGCCACCGTGAAGGGCGACGTGCACGACATCGGCAAGAACATCGTCAAGGTCATTCTGGAGAACTACGGCTTTGAGGTCATCGACCTGGGCCGCGATGTGCCGGTGGAGACCGTGGTGGACACCGTGCGGGAAAAGGATGTGCATCTGGTGGGCCTTTCGGCCCTGATGACCACCACCCTCAAGAGCATGGAGGAGACCATTGCCGCCCTGCATGAAGCAAAGCTGGACTGCAAGATCATGGTGGGCGGTGCCGTGCTCACCCCGGAATACGCCGAGAAGATCGGCGCGGACTGGTACGCCAAGGATGCCAAGCGCAGCGCCGACATCGCCAAGGAATTCTTTGGGGTGTGACTCCTGCAAAAACAGAGAAGGAGAAAACTATGAAAAATACGGCTTTCAGCCTGATGACGGCATTGCTGGCAGTGATGAACGAAAGTGAACCGAAAGACCCGTACTATGTGCTGGCACAGTATTTTTTGTATCACTTCGACCAGCTGCGGGATCTGAACATCTACGACGTGGCGGATGCCTGCTATGTGTCCCGCAGCGGCATCCGGCGGTTTTGCCAGTCCATCGGCTTTGACAACTTTTCCGACCTGAAGGCTGAGGCCGATGAATGGAAGCGCCAGTGCAACTACTTCATCGGCTACAGCGTGCGTCCGGACTACAAGGAGTACCTTTCCGGCAGCATCGGGGAGATGATGGGGGAAATCAACCGCATTGCCACTCCCGCTGTACTGGATAAGCTGGCCGAAAGCATTCATGCCAGCCGACATGTGGTGCTCTTCACCTCGGATTTTTCCGGCATGGCGGCTCGCAGCTTCCAGCAGTCCATGGTGGTCATGGGCAAGCTGGTGCAGATCGTGTCCGATGCCCACTATACGCTGGATTATCTGAAAGTGCTGACACCGGAGGACCTGCTCATTACAGTTTCAGCCACCGGCAATTTTGCCACCCTGATGGAGCCAATGGTGCAGAAGGTTGCAGCCTATAAGGTGCTGGTGACGGTCAACCACGCCATAAAAATGTGGAAAAGCTACGATCAGGTGATCTACCTGAGCGAAAAGGACAACAGCGGTGCCCGCACGGTGTACTCCCAGTATGGTATGACCTATTTCTTTGATATCCTGTACAGCCACTATGTGAACAAATACCGGGAGACTGACCTGCTGCAGGGTCCAATTTCTGAACTGCCTTTGTCGGATTCTCAAAAAATGCGGGTGCAAAGATGTGCAGAATGACGGGTAAAACCGTGGAACAGCTCAAAAACAAAAGAATAAATTGTTCAACCATCCAAATGGGGTTCGCATCGCGAACCCCATTTTTTGTCGGAGATGTGTTACGATAGTCCTGCAAAGAATTGAACCCGCGGGGGCTTCTGCGACGGCAGAACAGACTGACAAAGATGGAAAGGATCACACTATGTATTACGGACACAACCCCAAATTCCCGGACAACTTCATGTGGGGCGCTTCCAGCGCTGCCTGGCAGGTAGAAGGCGGAGTCGCCGATGGCGGACGCACGCCGGCCATCATCGACCTGAACTCCAAGACCAAGAAGCCTTTTACGGATAACACCTATGCGGCGGATCACTATCATCACTACAAGGAAGATGTGGCCCTGATGGCAGAGTGCGGTTTCTCCAGCTATCGTTTCTCGCTCAGCTGGTCCCGCATCATCCCTCATGCAGACGGCAAGGTGAACCCCGAAGGCATCGCGTTCTACAATGATCTGATCAATGAGCTGGTGGCCCACAACATCACCCCCATCGTTACCCTGTATCACTACGACCTGCCGGTCTGGGTGGATGAGCTGGGCGGCTGGAAAAGCCGCGACACCGTGGAAAGATTCGAGCACTACTGCCGCGTCTGCTTTGAGAACTTCGGCGACCGGGTCAAATACTGGCTGTCGCTGAACGAGCAGAATATGCAGATCTGCTATGGCAACTGGCTGGGCGTCAGCAAGGGCTGTGACGACTGGTTCAAGGATCAGTGGAAGATCAATCATATCATGAACCTGTGCCATGCCAAGGCTGTCAACGCCTGCCATGAGATGGTGGCGGACGGCAAGATTGGCCCTGTGCCCGGCTGCGTGCCCATCTACCCGGAGACCTGCCGCCCCGAGGATCAGATCGCTGCTATGAACGCCGAGGAGTTCACCGAGAAGTTCTGGATCGATACCTATGTTTACGGCGAGTACAGCAACTTTATCAAGCACTACTGGAAAGAGAACGACATCGACATCGGAATGCAGCCCGGCGATGCAGAACTGATGAAGAGCGCCAAAATCGATTTCATCGCCGTCAACTGCTACCGCAGCAACGTTGCAAAGTATGCGCCGCATGACGCAAAACAGCAGGATTATCTGCTGAACAAGAACGGCGTCAAGGGCCAGATGGTGTTCCCCGTGGAGCCGGGCCGCTACGCTCTGACCCGCAATCCCTATGTCGAGTACACCGACTGGGATTGGGAGATCGACCCCTCCTGCCTGCGCTATGAGATGCGCTACCTGTGGGATCACTATCACCTGCCCATGATGATCACCGAGAACGGTTACGGCGCCCATGAGACGAAGGACGCCGATGGCCAGGTGCACGATCAGGGCCGCATCGACTACTTGCGGGAGCACATTTATCAGCTGGGCATGGCCATCGAGGACGGCTGCGAGGTCATCGCATACAACCCCTGGTCCTTCACTGATCTGCTGTCCACCGGCAATGGCATGGCAAAGCGTTACGGTCTGGTGTACATCGACACCACCGATGAGGAGCAGAACGCGGCCAAGAGCGTGGAAGAGCTGTCCATGAAGCGTATCCGGAAGGATTCCTTCTACTGGTACTCCAAGCTGATCCGTTCCAACGGTCAGGACTGGGGAAAGGAGATGCTGAAATAATGGCAAAGAAAGATTATAAGGCCATGGCGGCCGGCATCATCAAGCATGCCGGCGGAGCGGACAACATTGTCAGCGCGACCCATTGCATGACCCGTCTGCGCCTTGTACTGCGGGATAGATCCAAGTTTGACACCGATGCCGTCAAGCAGGTGCCCGGCGTGCTGAACGTCATCATCCAGAACGGCGAATATCAGGTGGTCATCGGTCAGGATGTCCCTGACCTGTATGAAGAGATCGTCAAGATCGACGGCATCCAGGCCGGCGGTAGCGTGCAGGACGATGAGGCCGCAGCCAAGGATCTGGCACAGGATCACGGCAACATCGGCAACGCGATCCTCTCCTTCATCGGCGGCACGTTCAGCCCGGTGATCCCGGTGCTGGTGGCAGGCGGCCTGACTGGTGCGGTGCTGTCCCTGCTGACCAACGTGTTCGGCGTCTCGGCGGAGTCTGGCACCTACACCATCTTCTATGCCATCAACCAGGCGACCTTCTACTTCCTGCCCATCTTCATCGGCTTTGCAGCCGCTGCCCGCCTGAAATCCAATGGTTTCCTGGGCGCATTTCTGGGCGCGATCCTGCTGTACTCCAGCATCAACGGTGCCGAAGGTCTGGACTTCTTCGGCATCCCGGTGCAGGCTATCAGCTATAACAGCACCGTGTTCCCGGTCATTCTGGGCGTGCTGTTCATGAGCGTGGTCTACAAGTTCCTGCAAAAGCATATCCCGGTCTTTCTCAAGACCATCGTCGTCCCGCTGCTGACCATGCTGATCACGGTGCCTGTCACTCTGATCGTTCTCGGCCCCATCGGCAACACCGTGGGCACCTGGCTGGCAAACGGTGTTTACGCTCTGTACCAGGCAGTTCCCGCGCTGGCCGTCATGGTCATCGGCATCACCACCCCGCTGATGGTTTTCTTTGGCATGAACAACGCCACCTACCCTGTGGTCTTTGCCCTGATGGCAGCTGTCAACTCTGACCCGCTGATCTGCACTGGCATGGCTCCCGCAAACGTGGCTGTTGGTGGTGCCTGCCTGGCCGCATCCCTGCTGTCCAAGAATGTGGAAGAAAAGTCCGTCAGCGTCTCCGCCGGTATCACCGCTCTGTGCGGCATCACCGAGCCGGGCGTCTACGGTGTGCTGTTCCCCAAGACCTACCCGCTGATCGGCGCTATGATCGGTGGCGGCATCGGTGGTCTGTTGGCCGGTATCCTGGGCATGACCCAGTACGTTATCTCCACGCCGGGCTTCATCAGCCTGCCTGCCTACATTGACCCCACCGGTTCCAGCTACAACCTCATCGTCTCGGTCATCGTAATGATTGTGGCTGTGGTCCTGGGCTTCGTGGCAACCTACGCACTGGGCAAGCGCGCCGAAGCTAAGAAATAAGCCCCTGCAACAGGAAGAAAAGCAAGAGCCCATCTGCAAAGGAAGAGCCGCTGCATCACACAAGAGAACGACGCGGCGCTTCTTCTTTTTTCGGCCCTCATAGGAAAGTGCTGTGATGGGCCGGTACCGTAAAGTGTGGCCGACAAAGCAAATAAAAACACCTTCCATTGGAGCCGTTCTGCTCCAGCGGAGGGTGTTTTACATTATACGCTCTGTTTTTTCTGAAACCTGTTTGCCAGCCTGTCAACGAGCCACGAGGCGAAGAAACCCAGTGCAAGGCCCAGCACAAGGCCGCCCAGCACATCGGTGGGGAAGTGCACATACAGGTACAGCCGGGTAAAGGCGATGAAAGCCGCCAGCACCAGCGCGGGGACGCCCAACTTCCGGTTTTGCAGCCAGAGCGCATAGGATGCCGCAAAGGCGGAGGCCGTGTGCCCGGAGGGGAAGGAGTGGCCATGGGGCCGTGTGACCAGGATGGTGATGGCCGTGTTCACATCACAGGGGCGGGGCCGGGCAAACAGCGGTTTCAGGATGCAGTCCCCAGCCACCAGATATAGCACAAGGGCCGCTGCCATGGCACACCCGGCCTTGCGGGTGCGGCGGAACAGCAGCAAGAGCACCGTGAACACGATCCAGATCTCACCGTGTTCTCCGGCGTAGTTGAAAAAGATGGCCAGCGCATCCAGCACGGGGTTGTGGAACTGCTGCAGCCAGTCCAGGAATGCAAACTCAAACGGCATAGACGAACCTCCTGTCTGTTGCCTCTATGGTAACATACCTTCCGGCCGACTACAAGCCGCAGGCAAAAAACAGGAGCGAAAAACAAAAATTGTTATGTTATAATTCAATATTGCAAATTGTAAAACAAGAACGCCCTTCCCGGCGGAAAATACCGGGAAGGGCGCTGGTTGCAGGAAAAATCAGAAGTTCATTTCGGCCAGGGTGGGGTAGCTGTCGATGGCACCGTGCTTCTGCACGCTCAGGCCGCAGAAAGCGTTGGAGAATGCCAGGTACTCTTCCAACCGGGTGCGGGAGAGCTTTTCCAGCTTGTCCACCGTCACGCCGTCGCGGTTCAGCTGCCACAGGAAGGAGCCGATGAAGCCGTCGCCTGCGCCGGTGGTGTCCACGGCCTTCACCTTCTGGCAGGGGGCAAAGCCGTGGGTGCTGCGGGTGTAGGCGTAAGCGCCCCTGCTGCCGCAGGTGTACAGCACCAGCTGCACATCCCCCACGAACAGCTGCGGCAGGGCTGCCTCGATGTCAGTGGTGCCGGTGAGAAACTCCAGCTCCTCGTCCGAGATCTTCAGGATACCGGACAGCGGAATGAACTGCAGCACGGTCTGGCGCAGCATCTCCTTATCGGGCCAGAGGGGGAAGCGGAGGTTCGGGTCAAAGCTCACGATCACGCCGGCCTCCCGTGCGGCGCTGATGGCGGCCAGATGTGCATGGCGCATGGGGCTGTCCACCAGCGAGACGCTGCAGAAGTGCAGGGCAAAGGCGTCACGGAACCAGGCTGGGTCGATCTGCTCCGGGGCATACAGCAGGTCGGCCGAGGGCTTGCGGTAAAAGCTGAAGGTGCGGTTGCCGTCCTCCTCCAGGCTCACGAAGGCAAGGGCGGTGTTGGCCTTGTCGGTGAACACCAGATGGCTCAGGTCGATGCCGCAGGCTTCCAGCTCCCGTGCGATTTTGTGGCCGAAGGGGTCATCGCCCAGCTGGGTGAGAAAGCTGCTGGCACCGCCCAGACGGGCAAAGGCAGCGCAGACATTGGCCGGTGCGCCGCCGGTGCGCGGGCTGAAGGACGGCACCTCGTCAAAGGTGCATCCTACGCGGGACGGGATCATGTCGATCAGCGCTTCGCCGATGGAAAACAGAGTATTGCCGGGCATAAGGAACCTCCAGATCACAAATTACAGAGTTCACAGGCTGCCCCGGTCAGCTTTACGCTCACGTCGCCGGGGGCAGGGTAGTACCGGGTGCTGAACACCGTAGCTCCCCCGTTCAGGAAAATTTCCAGCGAGGAGCTGTCGCCCACCACCCGCAGGCTGCGGCAGGGGACGGCCAGCTGCACGCGGCGCTCGGTGCGGCCGTCGGCCAGGGCAGGGTCGGTGAAGCGCAGGGTGCAGGTGCAGTCCTGTTCAGTATACACCAGCTGCACCCCCTGCGCAACCGTCAGGCAGAAGTCTCCGGCGGGTGCGGCGGTCAGGTCGAAGCGCGGGGCAAGGAACACTTCCTCGCCGCTGGCGGCATGCAGGGCGGCAGCGCTGCGCTGCGCGTCCAGCTCCGGCACCGGGTTCTGCAGCAGGGTGCCGTCCGGGCCGGCGGTCAGCACGCGGGGCACGGTGAAGCAGTGCTGCCAGCCGTAAGCCACGGTGGGCGCGTTGCCGTAGTCGGCGTCCGGCATGCCCATCCAGCCGATCTGGATGCGGCGGCCGTTGCCGTCCACAAAGCTCTGGGGGGCGTAATAATCAAAGCCTGCGTCCAGCTCGTGGAATTCGCTCAGGGTGCAGTCCCCGCGCCAGTCACCGTGGATGGCAAACCAGCCGCAGCCGTAGATGTTCTGGCATTCGATGCCCTGCGGGGACACCGCCAGATACCACTGCCCGTCCAGACAGAACAGGTCCGGGCACTCCCACATGTAGCCGAAGGGTTCCGGGGTGGTCAGGGTGTTGATATGGGTCCAGCGGAGCTTGTCGGTGCTTTCCAGCACCAGCACTTCGCCCTTGTCCTCCAGGGTGCGGGCACCCAGCACCATGTAGTACCGGCCTTCGTAGGCGAACACCTTGGGGTCCCGCACATGGCAGGTGAGCCCGGCGGGGTAGTCGCGGTTAGTCAGCAGGCACTGCTTGCTGTCGAGGGTCACGCCGTCCTTGCTGACGGCCAGGCAGACGTTGTGCCCGCGGCCCTCTTTGATGTAATCAAAATTGCCGGGGTGCTTGACGTTGCCGGTGTAGTAGAGGTACATGGTGCCATCCTCCACCAGGGCCGAGCCGGAGTAGGCACCGTGGCAGTCAAAAGGCTCGTCCGGATAGAGCATCACCGGCAATTGCTCCCAGTGGAGCAGGTCGGTGCTCACGGCGTGGCCCCAGTGCTTGACCCCGCCGTTCACGTCGAAGGGGCCGTACTGGAAGAATGCGTGGTACTGCCCGCCGTAGACGCACAGGCCGTTGGGGTCGTTCAGCCAGCCTACCGGCGGCTGCAGGTGGAACCGCTGGCGGTGGGGGTCGGCGGCAACGGTTTCCTTGCCCAGCGACTCCACCAGAGGCACCAGCTTTTTCAGGTCGCGCTGGAGTGCGTTCATACCTTGACCTCCTCAGGGCTCCAGATGAGCCAGGTCACGGCGAAGGACACGCCGAAGGAGATGGCCATCATGATGATGTACTGCAGGGGCATATGCAGGTGCAGCAGGATGCCGAAGATACCGGTGACGCCGGTGCCGGTGGCACCCAGACCCACGATGCTGGCGTACCATGCGCCGCAGGCACCGCCCAGCAGGCCGCCGAGGAAGGGCTTGAAGTAGCGCAGGTTCACGCCGAAGATGGCAGGCTCGGTGATGCCCATGCAGGCGGACAGGGCAGAGGGCAGGGCCATGGACTTGACCTTGGTGTCCTTGCTCTTGAGGGCCACGGCCAGAGCGGCACCGCCCTGTGCCACGTTGGCGGCGCTGGCCAGCGGCAGCCAGTAGGTGTAGCCGTAGCGGGCCAGCTGGCCCAGGTCGATCAGGGTGTACATGTGGTGGATGCCGGCCACGACGGTGACCGCGTACAGGCCGCCCATGATGAAGGAGCCGATGCCGTAGGGCAGGGTGATGAGGGTCTGCACGCCGGTGATGATGCCGTTTTCCAACTTGGTGAACACGGGGCCGATGGCGGCCAGGGTCAGGTAACCGGTGACGAACACGGACACCAGCGGGGTGACGAACAGGTCAAACATGGCGGGCACCACCTTGTGCAGCCGCTTTTCGATCTGGCACATGAGCCACACGGCGATGATGACCGGGATGACGTGGCCCTGATAGCCCACCAGCGGCACCGAGTACAGGCCGCCGAACACCGGCTGCATCACGTTGACGCCGTTGGAAACGGTCCAGGCGTTCTGCAGGTCGGGGTGGATCATGATCATGCCGATGACCGCGCCCAGATAGGGGTTGCCGCCGAACACCTTGGCGGCGGAGTAGGCGATGAGGATGGGCAGGAAGGTGTAGGCCGTATTAGAGAACAGCTTGGCGAACACATACACCGAGCCGGTGGTGTCGATGTTCAGGAAACCGTTGTTCACCATGAAGTTCAGTGCTTCCATGATGCCCATCAGGAAGCCGGAAGCCACGATGGCGGGGATGATAGGCACAAAGATGTCGCCCAGGGTCTTGATGGCTCGCTGATACCAGGGTGCTTTGGCGGCGGCCGCCTGCTTCACGTCCTCCTTGCTGCCGCCCTCGATGCCGGCCAGCTGGATGAACTCGTCGTATACCTTGTTCACCGTGCCGGTGCCAAAGATGATCTGCAGCTGGCCCTGTGCCTCAAAAACGCCCTTGGCACCCTCGGCATTCTCCAGCTCCTGCTTGTTGACCTTGCTGTTATCTGCGATGACCAGACGCAGGCGGGTGGCGCAGTGTGCGGCCGAGACGATGTTTCCCTTTCCGCCGATGCAGTCCAGGACCTGTTGTGCTGCGTGTTTGTAATCCATAGTGCACTTCTCCTTTGCTTGATGCTTCCTCTTCCAAGTTTCGTCCTCTGAATTTGTAATCGGTTTCACTGGTATGATTATACGATAATCAGAAAGATATTTCCATTCGCATCCGGCATAAAGTTGGGTGGTATTCTGTTATTGATTTCACACGGTTTCACATTCTGTATGGGTAAAATTGACGAAAACGAAAAGGTTTTTTGTTTCAATCCCCGGTACTCTCCCGGCAGATCAACTCGTACCCCAGCATCTGGCTGCGGGGCACGGTGTGGGGGTCGTTGAGCAGGTCCATCAGCAGGGCGGCGGCGTCCCGGCCGGAGGTCTTGTAGTGCAGGTGGGCGCTGGTCAGCGGCACAAAGGTATTGCGCCCCACACTGCTGTCGCCCACGGCGGCGATCATCACATCCTCCGGGATGCGGATGCCCGCCTCCCGGCAGTACTGCATGGCACCCAGGGCAATGGCGTCGGTAGCGCAGAACAGGCAGTCGATGCGGGGGTCGCTGCCCAGCAGGCGGGCGGCCTGCTCGTAGCCGGACGCGGTGCTGAACTTTGCCACCACCATGCGCTGGGGCCGCACCGGCAGCCCGGCGTCCTTCACGGCGGCTTCAAAACCTGCCCGGCGCTGCTGCCCGGCGGCCTTGTCCAGCAGGGTGACCCCGATGTAGCCCGGGGCATGGCGGCCCTTGGCCAGCATGTGGGCCGTGGCAGCCTGTGCCGCGCCAAAGTCGTCGTGGTACACGCTGCAACAGCCCGGAAACTGCTGCCCCAGCACCACCAGCGGCACATGCATCCGCTCCAGCACGGCCTTGTGCTCCGGGGTGTACACGGTGGCAATGAGCAGGATGCCGTCCACCGTGTGGCGGCACAGGGTGTCCAGGGCGCGGAGTTCCTTCTGCGGGTCGTTGGCGGTGTTGATGAGCAGCAGCTGGTAGCCGGATTCTTCCAGCACGCTGCCGATGCCCTCCACGATGCGTGGGCAGCTGTCGCTGGAGAGCTTGGGCAGGATGACCCCCACCTGCCGGGTGCGGCGGGTGCGCAGCATCTGGGCCTGCATGCTGGGGTGGTAGCCGGTGGCGTCCACGGCCGCTTCAATGAGGGCACGCTTGTCGGCGCTGAGATAACCGCCGTTGAAGTAGCGGCTCACCGCCGCCTTGGAGACGCCGGCATACTGGGCAAATTCCGTAATGTTCATAAAAAGCACCTTCCAGTCATTGCGTGATATATCAGCATTTTTACACGCTATAGGGCGTTTTTGGAATTGACTTGCCGCGCGGGGTGTGTTACAATACCGCTTTGTGTAAAACAATTTCGGGGAAAAGGATAAACAAGATGGATCTGACAAAACAGTTCTTTAAATATGTGTCGCAGAATATCTTTGGTCTGTTGGGTACTTCCTGCTATATTCTGGCCGATACCTATTTTATCTCGCAGGCGGCAGGCACGGACGGCGTGACCCTGCTCAACCTCTGCCTGCCCATTTATAACTTCATTTTTGCCATCGGCTCCATGATCGGTCTGGGCGCAGCCACCCGCTACGCTATCCTGCGCGCCCAGGGCGAGGAGCGGGCACAGCGGTATTTCTCCAATGCCATCTTCTGTGCCTGCCTGCTGGCCGCCCCCTTTGTGCTGGTGGGCCTGTTCTGCCCCGGCACGCTGCTGCGGATCATGGGCGGCGATGCCGGTATCGTGGCGCTGGGCATCCCCTATGCGCGCATCTTCCTGCTGTTCACGCCCTTTTTCATGTGCAACTATATCGTTTCGGCCTTTGTCCGCAACGACGGCGCACCCTCGCTGGCCATGGTGGCGACCCTGAGCGGCAGCCTGTTCAATGTGCTGTTCGATTATATCTTCATGTTCCCCATGGGGCTGGGCCTGGCCGGTGCGGCGCTGGCCACAGCCATCTCGCCCATGCTCAGCATCGCCATCTGCAGCCGCCATTTCTTCCAGAAGGACAACACCGTGCAGTTCGTGCGGCAGCTGCCCTCGGCAGCGCTGCTGGGCCAGAGCTGCCAGTTGGGCATCTCCGGTTTTGTGGGGGAGATGTCCTCTGGTGTGACCACGACGGTGTTCAACTTCCTGCTGCTGGGTCTGGCCGGCAACGTGGCGGTGGCCGCCTACGGTGTCGTGGCCAATTTTGCACTGGTGGCCACGGCCATCTTCAACGGCGTGGCACAGGGTGCCCAGCCGCTGGTGAGCCGCTGCTATGGCCACAGCGACCGCGCCGGGGCCCGGAAGCTGCTCATTCTGGGCAGCTGCACCGCGCTGGCACTGGCGGCCGTGCTGTACGCGGTGGTGTTCGGCATGACCGATACGCTGGTGGGCTGGTTCAACAGTGAAAACTCGGTGCAGATGGCGCAGTTTGCCCACAACGGCATGCGGCTGTATTTTGTGGGCTATTTCTTTGCCGGGTTCAACATCGTGGCGGCAGGCTACCTGAGCGCCACCAACCGCCCGGTGGAAGCCTCGGTCACCTCCATCTGTCGCGGCATGGTGGCCATCGTGGGCTGCTCGCTGGTGCTGAGTGCCCTGTTCGGCATGAACGGCGTGTGGGCGGCCTTCCCGGCATCGGAGCTGCTGACGGCGCTGCTGACCCTGTTTTTGCTGTTGCGGAAGAAAAAGCAGACTGTGTGAGTTCCAGCGGTGAAAATATTCACAAAAAACAGAATGCTTTACAGGAACTTTACTTGAATGGGCGGGTATGGCCTGCTATACTTACGGCAGAGGCCGGAATTTGCCGGTAATTGTGTGGGTACGAGGAACGAAAGTGAATAGCTATTATACTTATTATACTGCAAGCATTTGGTTCACCGTGTTTGCCATGGCCATCATGCTGGTGGCAGTGGGCATCAACCCTGCCATGGATGAGAGCCGCAGAAGAGTGACGCGCCTGTTGTTCGTCACGATCATTCTGTCGTCTCTGTGTGAGTGGACCGGCAACATGCTGGACAATGCCCCTGCGCAGTTGATCTGGCTGCACAGACTGGTCAAGCTGGTGGAGCTGAGTGTGGCTCCCTATATCGGCCTGATCTGCGGCCGGAGCCTGAACGTCCGGGGCGGAAAGTGGGAAAAGACCATCGGCGCTGTGCTGAGTCTCCATGTCGTGGTGGAGAGCCTGTCCAGCTTGATGGGCTGGGTCTGGTATGTGGACGCCGAAAATGTCTACCATCACGGCTGCTTCTACGGGGTGTACATCATCTGTTATACGATAGGCATCATCTACTATATGGTGCAGGGGCTGCGGGCAGTCCGGCGGTACCAGCAGAGCGGCGGCATCGTGCTGCTGCTGGTCACAGCCTTTCTGTTCGGCGGCATTGCGTTGTCGCAGATCCGGGATGATGTGGAGATCACCTGGCCGACGGTGGGCATGGCCTCCATGATGCTGTACAAATTCTACAGCGATATCCTGCAGCAGGTGGACGGCCTGACCGAGCTGGGCAACCGCTGGGGTTATGAGGATCGCCTGCAGCGCACCCACGGACAGGGCGCGATCCTTTATTTCGATGTGGACTGCTTCAAGCAGATCAACGATACCCACGGCCACAAGGCGGGTGACCAGTGCCTGTGCATGGTCGCCCAGTGCCTGCGGGATGTCTATGGCATGAGTGGCCGCATCTACCGCCTTGGCGGAGATGAATTCTGCGTGATCCTGACCCGGAATGTGGACAGGATCGATCAGCTGAACGCGGCCTTTGCCTGCAGGCTGCAGAACAACCGTGCCCAGCTGCCCTGGCTGCCGGATGTCTCGGTGGGCTATGCGGTGTTCGACACCAGCGAGGAAGAACTCGGCAGCGCGGTAGAACATGCAGACGCCGAGATGTACCGGTTGAAGAACGAGAAAAAGGCAGCGGCAAGATCTTAAATATAAAGTTCCTGCTCGCGCAGGGTTTCTTCGGGCGAAAGCCCGGACTGCGCGGTGTGACCGGCCAGCGCCCGCCATTGTGCGGGGGACTGGCCGGTTTCTTTTTTGAACACCCGGCACAGGTAGTTGGCACCGGAAAAGCCGCACAGGCTGGCCACCACGTCCAGGGTATATTCCCGGTGCAGCAGCAGCCGCTGGGCGGCTTCCACCCGCACCCGGGTCAGGTAGCGCCCCGGCGGGATGCCCAGCGCCGCCGTGAAGGTGCGCACCAGATGGCTCTTGGAAACACCCAGCCGCTCGCTGAGTTCCTGCACCCCGTACAGGCCGGCGTAGTTGGCGCGGATGTCCGCGATGGCGGCCTGCACCAGCGGCGGCAGGGGCGGGGCAGCGCTGTCGGCGTCGGCCAGTTCACACAGCAGCGCAAAGGCCAGCTGACTGCGCACCCGGCCTGGCAGTTCCTGTTCGGAGGCAAGGCGATCCAGCAGTTCGGCAGCTGCCGGGCAGGTCTCGCCGCGGGCAAGAAAGGGTAGTTCGTGCAGACCGGCCAGCAGCTGATTGCTGGCCTGCCCGGTGAGCTGGACGCATAACAGATGGCAACTGCTCTCCGGCTCCAGCACCAGCGGAGCACGGCTCAGCACCAGATGCCCGGCCGACACGCTCTGGGGCGGCAGCAGCAATGCGGCTCCGGCGGGCATTGGCCCGGCCGACGGCACGCTGGCGGTGCAGCGCCCGCTGGAAACAAGGCAGACCCACAGCCCATCGCCGGTGAGGGTGAGGGGCGCAGAAGGCTGCACATCCTGTACCTGACCGGGTGCGGCCACGGTATTCCAGTCAAAAAGCAATATCTGACACCTCAAATCAATAAAATGCTATTTTATATCACAAAATAATCTGTTATTATAATACCAACGAACTGAGGCGCCGTCAAGGGCGCTGCAAACACAAGATTATGGAGGCAAACGATTATGGCTTCGATTAGCTGCCAGCACATCTATAAGATCTATCCGGGCGCTACCGCTCCTTCTGTCACCGACTTCAACCTGGAGATCCAGGATAAGGAATTCATCATCTTCGTCGGCCCCTCTGGCTGCGGCAAGTCCACCACCCTGCGTATGATCGCCGGCCTGGAGGAGATCTCCAAGGGCGAAATGTACATCGGCGGCCGTCTGATCAACGACGTTCCCCCGAAGGATCGTGATATCGCCATGGTGTTCCAGAGCTACGCTCTGTACCCCCACATGACCGTTTACAAGAACATCGCTTTCGGTCTGGAGCTGCGCAAGACCCCGAAGGACGAGATCGACAAGCGCGTGCATGAGGCTGCCAAGATCCTGGAGATCGAGCACCTGCTGGACCGCAAGCCCAAGGCTCTGTCCGGTGGTCAGCGTCAGCGTGTTGCTCTGGGCCGTGCAATGGTTCGTAACCCGGCAGTCTTCCTGCTGGACGAGCCCCTGTCCAACCTGGATGCTAAGCTGCGTACCTCCATGCGCACCGAGATCATCAAGCTGCACAAGAAGCTGGCTACCACCTTCATCTACGTTACCCACGACCAGACCGAGGCTATGACCATGGGCGACCGCATCGTCGTCATGAAGGATGGTATCATCCAGCAGGTCGATACCCCGCAGAACCTGTACGATATGCCTTGCAATATGTTCGTTGCAGGCTTCATCGGCAGCCCCCAGATGAACTTCCTGGACGGCACCCTGATCAAGAAGGGCGAGCTGTACGGCATTGACCTGGGCGGCGACGTGATCCCCCTGCCCAAGGAAAAGACCGCCGACGGCAAGCTGGATTCCTACGTTGGCAAGAAGATCAAGATGGGCATCCGTCCCGAGGATATCGACGACGAGCCTGAATTCATGGCAAAGCACACCGACTGCCAGCTGGATGCTCAGGTCGATGTGTCCGAAATGATGGGTGCCGAGATCTACCTGTACCTGGAGTACAAGGGCAACAAGATGACCGCTCGTGTGGCTCCCACCTCCAAGGCCCGCAACGGAGACACCGTCCGCGTTGCCTTTGATCCGCACAAGGTTCACCTGTTCGATATTGAGACCGAGCAGACCATCCTGAACTGATCAGCACTTTAGCGACGATCATTTTTGATCCTCCTATCATCATACAGAGAACCGTCGGCGGGAAACCTCCGGCGGTTTTCTGTGTCTGCAGAATGAGACAGAAAAGCGGCCGCGTACCTTCCAAAAGTACGCGGCCGCTTTTGTCTGTGTGGCTCAGCGGTGCAGGATGCTCCAGTCAAGGTTCATGGGGCATTGGCCACAGGCCGGGCATGGAGAATTATAGCAGTTTGCGTTTTTAATGCACAAGCAGCATCCGCAAACTGCATATCGCAAAGATGCTATTTTGATAGGCACTATTTTTGAAAATTGCGATAAATAAACTTTAAAGTGATTTTTAAGAGGTTTCGTATCGCAGGTGTCTTTTGCGGCGTGTGTCTTTTGGGGGACACCCTTTTATTTTTTCAAGACGATGCACTCATACGGGCGCAGTGCGACAGCCGTTTCCGGGTAGTTGCCCAGCAGCTTTTCCGCACCGGCCCAGCCCTCCGGCAGGGTGACGGGCGCTTCGTGCTCCGTCAGGTTGCACAGAACCAGCAGCTCCTCTCCGTCCGGCGCACCATAGCGGTGGTAGGCCAGCAAATCGGCATCTTCCGGGAAGAGAAACTCGATCTTTCCCTCGCCGCGCAGGATGTTGTAGTAGTTCAGGCTCTCCACATCCCGGTAGCAAAGAAAAGTGGTGGTGATCACGGTGATAACCACCACTCCGGGAAGAAAACCTGCGACCGGATCGCAGAGGAAA
>CABQHF010000017.1 GCA_902463905.1 uncultured Faecalibacterium sp.
GGTTCCAGGCGCTGTCGTTGATGGTCAGCGGGATGATGCGGTGGTTCTCGCGGGCCGGATGGTTCATGCGGCCTGCATAGCCCTCGTTCTCGGCGCACAGCTGGCACTTGGGGTAAGCGCTCTGGGGTGCGAGTTTGGCGGCGGCGATAGCCTTGGGATCCTTTTCCGGCTTGGAGAGGTTGATGGTGATGTCCAGGTCGCCGTAAGGCGTCCTGGTCACCCACTTCAGGTCCCGCTTGATGCGGTAGCGGCGGATATAATCGGTGTCCTGACTGAACTTATAGAACCAGTCGGTGGCGGCCTGCGGGCCTTCGTTCTCGTAGCGCTCCTCAAAGTTTGCACGCACGATGCTGGGGCGCGGGGTCAGCACGCCCATGAGTTTAGTGTCGAACAGGTCGCGGGCGGTGGAGTTGTCCTCACACACGCCGCGGGCCACGGCATCGTCCACCAGCGTTTTCAGGATGTGCTCCAGATCAGTGTAGCACACATCCCCTTCGGGGGCGGTGAAGTCGTCCAGTTGCATGGTCATGAGCAGCTGATTGCGGATATAGATCTCGTCGTCGGGCAGGATCAGACCGGTGTCCAGACCATAGTTGACGAGCTGCTGAATGGCAGTGGAGATCACAGCACAGCGCCTCCTTCCGGGCGGATGTTCAGCACATGGCAGCGGCCCTCACCAAGGATGGCCTCCATCTGTGCCTTGAAGTCAGCCAGCATTTCCACCGGCACAAAAGCCTGTGCGGTACCGGCAAAGCCGCCGCCGTGCACGCGCACGGCACCCTTGCCCTGCAGGAAATGCTTGGCGGCCGCGATGGTCACGCCCATTTCCTGATGCTCCTTGTACCCGGCGGGGATCACGTTCTGCAGATACTCCCAGCTGCTGTCACCGGAAGCGGTGACCAGCTGCAGGAAGGTGTCAAAGTCGCCGCTGCGCAGAGCAGCCACCTGCTGGGGAACCCGGTCGTTGTCGGCGTAGAAGTGGAAGGCTCGCAGCACGGCGCGGTCGCCGCACTGCTTGCGGCACTCCGGCAGCTTTGCAATGAAGGTATCAAAAGGCACCTCCCGCAGCACCTCGCCGCCGCACACGGCAGCCACGGCACGGCACTCGGCAGGTACAGCAGCATACTCATCGGTCAGGTCGGCGTGGTCTGCGCAGGAATCCAGGATGCACAGCGCCAGCCCTGCCTTGGAGAAGTCCACCTGCACCGGTTCCACATCCGGGTGGGCAGGGTCTGCAAAGTCGATGGTGATGATGTTGCCCACGCTGGAGGCCATCTGATCCATCAGGCCGCAGGGCTTGCCAAAGTAGACATTCTCTGCCCACTGGCCGATCTGTGCGATCTCAATGGGGGAGACCTTTCTGGACAGGAAGCAGTCGTTCAGGATCACGCCGATCAGCACCTCAAAGGCTGCCGAGGACGAAACGCCGCTGCCCTTGGGTACGTTGGAGGCGATGTAAACATCCAGGCCGGAGAGAGCAGCACCCCGCTGGCGGAATGCTTCGCACTCGCCGCGCAGCAGGGACATGGTGGTGTTCTCTTCTTCCTTGCGGGCGGCAAGGTCTGCAAGGTCGATGACGCACAGGTCGTACCCCTCGCTCTGCACCCGCAGCTGGTTCAGGCTGTTGGGAGCGGCGGCAGCGATCATATCAATGTTCACGCTGCCGGCCAGCACGCGGCCGTGCTGGTGGTCGGTGTGGTTGCCACCGATCTCAGTGCGGCCGGGGGCGCTGTATAAGCCTGCCTCAGCGTGAGTGCCAAAGGTGGCCTCCAACCCGTCCAGCACTGCCTCGTAGCGGGCAGCCTGTGCGGGGGTCTGTTCCGGGGTGCAGCAGTAGAGCGAGGCAAGACGCGCAGCGTGTGCGCCGCCGGTCAGCTCTTGTTTCCAGGTGGAAATGGGCTTCATCATGAGAAATCCTCCTCTTGTGATGGTCACGGGATAAGCGGTGCTGTGCCCGCAGCAAAAAGCGGGGCACCTGTCTGGTTCTATAATAGTAAATCTGAATGCAAAAAACCATGTGTTATTGTTGCATCTCGATAAAAAGTTGCAGAGGTCACCGGGCTGCATCCGGCGCAGAAACGCACGGATGAAATAAAATTCCATTGCAAAATGAAAAACGATTGGCAAAACTGCCCACAAACCCTCCGGAAGCGGGCAAAAACAACCAAATCGATGCAAATGGAGATTTGCGTCTGCCGGAGCAACACATAAAAAATGCGGGGCAGCCCGGAAGCTGCTCCGCACAAAAATGCAGGAGAGGAAAATGTTACAGCAGGGTGACCACCAGCGCGCACAGCGGCAGCGCCACGATGCTGAGCAGGGTGGTCAGCACCACGCTGCCGGCGGCAAAGCTCTCGTCGTGGCCGAACTGCACCGCAAACACGGAGGTGATGGCAGCCGACGGGCAGCACTCCAGCAGCAACACGACCTGTGCGGCCATGCTGCGGAAGCCCAGCAGCCCGAACACCGCCAGACAGACGGCAGGGATCAGCAGCATGCGCACGGCGGCCAGTTTCCACACCGGCTTGCTGCGCACGATGCTGCCCAGATCACCGGCGGCAAGGAGCATGCCGGTGATGACCATGGAAAGGGGCGTGGTCATGTTGGCCATCAATTCCAGTGGCTGGGCGATCAGCTGCGGCACCGGAATCTGCAGCAGGTAGATGCAAAGGCCGATCACCATGGCATATAGCACCGGTGTGTGCAGCAGGCTGTGCAGAACCTCTTTGGGGGCAGAACTTCCGCTCACAAAGCCATAGCCCATGGTCCACAGCAGGATGTTGAACACGGTCACATAGGCGCTGGCATAGAGCAGGCCTTCGGCCCCGAACAGCGCCGAGATGAGCGGGAAGCCCATATACGCTGCATTGGAAAAAATGCAGGCGAACCGGAAGATCGGGGTGCGGTTGTCCTTGCGGCGGGCAGTGAGCAGCAGTGTAATGCCGGTGCCGATGAGCAAGGTCAGCAGGCTCATGCCGAAAGCGGCCAGCAGGTTGTGCAGGATCTCCATGCTGAACTCCATGCGGTAGGAGTTCACGATCATGGCGGGCACCACCAGATAGACCAGCAGGTTGGAAAGGGTCTGCTTGCCCTCCGGTTTGAGTACGCCGGTTTTCACAGCGGCGATGCCGGTGCCGATGAGCAGAAACAACATGACGACCTGACCGGCCGTGATCTGTGCGAGTTCCATTGCGGGTTCCTCCATCTATGTTGCATTTAACGATAAATACAACATAGATATAGCACAAAACCCCGCGCTCCGCAAGAGGGAACACGGGGTCTGACCGATAAAATTACAGGATCACATTTTTGATCAGCAGCGACACACTGCCATCGGCGTCGTGCAGGAATTCCACCTCGGATTCTTCGTTCAGCAGCTCGGTGGGGATCTTCACCTCGATGCCGTTGGCGGTGTGGATGCTGCGGCTCTCCATGCGGCGGATGCGGGCGGGGGTCACGGTCACCGGCTGCTGGGCGTAGTCCAGCACATCACTCTTCTCCACATAGTCGTCGAAGGGCACGGCGGCCAGCGGATAGTCCTCTTCCAGCTGGCGGCGCACCTGCGCCACCGACACCTGATTGTCGTTGTCGGCGGCCTGATTGGCAATCATCATGGCTACCTGTGCTTCCACATGGGGCTGGTCGGTGTAGTTTTCCTGCACGGCCTGCACGGCGGCCTCCTGAATGGCCTGCAGCTTTTTCTTTTCCGGCTGGGCGGTGGTGTACTGGAACACCACCGTGGAGAGATAAAACTCCTTGTGGCCGTCGATGTCGTACTTCTTTTCCAACAGGCGCATGGAATAGTCGGTCAGGTTGACCAGAGCGCCCTCCTCCACCTTGCCGCTCTGGGTGGGCAGGCAGGCCCGCTGCTGGATGATGGAGTTGACCGGGGCACCCTCCACCGTCTCGGTGTAGTGGGTGTAGCCGTTCTTGTAGTTTAGCTTCAGGATGCCCAGCCAGGGTTCGCCGTCGCGGGTGAAATCCACCACCGCAAGGTCTGCCCCGGGGATGGTGGTGTGGGCATGCATATAATCGAACAGCACCCCCGCAATGCGGCAGGACAGGTCCACAAAGTCGCCGTTGTGTTCCAGCTCGTTGCGGAAGGCGGAGTCCGGCAGTGGGCGGCACTGGCGGATCTCGTCGCTGGCCAGCAGCTTTTCAATGTGGTTCTGCAGGTAGGCGGTCTTTTCGGCGGTCATTTCCATGCCGCTGCCGCTGAGCACAGGGGCGTCCAGCGTGGTGTCCAGCACATGCAGGATCGCCTGATGAATGATGATCTCCATAGGTCGGGCCTCATTTCTATCTGATATCGTTTCTCCGGGTGCCAGTATACCACATCCGGCACCAAAAGGCGAGAGGGCGTATTGTAAAGCCAGGCGGCGCGTGCTACAATAAGGCAAACAGAAAGGGGCGTTGACCATGGAATTTCGGAACAAACCCATGCAGAACCTTGTCCGCATCCAGGAAAAGGACACCTGCAAAAATGCACAGAAGCTGCTGCTGGACGGCGAAAAAGTGGTGGGAGCTTACAAGACGGTGCGGGATCAGGTGATCTTCACCACCCACCGCATCATCATGGTGGATATGCAGGGCGTTACCGGCACCCGGCAGGAGATTTTTGTGCTGCCCTACCGCAAGGTGCTGCACTTCGGCATCCAGACCGCCGGTTTCGGCGACCCGCTGCAGGAGTCGCAGCTGACCGTGTGCTTTGCGGATGAGCACGAGGCAAAGTTCGGCTTCATCGGGCAGGATGAGCTGTTTGCTGTGGCCAATGCGATCAGCCGCCGCATCCTGTAATACCTACCCCCAAAAACAGCAGGCTCCCCGCCCGGAAACCCGGACAGGGAGCCTTTTGCTGTATACGAAAAAAGAGAATGGCAGAGGAATTCAGAAACGGCTTGTCTTGCGCACCAGCTGCTCATGCATGATCACCATAAGCACCAGCAATACCAGCAGGTAGAAGGGGAACAGTGCCGGAGTGACGTTGTTGGCCAGCAGGCCGAACAGCGGCGGCATGGCCAGATTGCCCACATAGGCGCTGGCCATCTGGATGCCGATGACGGCCTGGGATCTGTCGGCCCCGAAGTGATCCGGCGTGGAATGGATAAGGCTGGGGTAGACGGGCGCACAGCCAAGCCCCACCAGCACAAGGCCGGCCAGTGCAAGGGGCTGCGGGCCGGGGATCAGCAGCGCCAGCACGCCCACGGCCAGGATGGCCTGCCCCATGCGGACCATCTGGGTATCGTTGCATTTCATGGTGATGAAGCCGCAGGCTGCCCGCCCGGCGGTGATGCCGAAGTAGAACAGGCTGGCAAAGCTGGCGGCAGTGTCGGCGGCTATCCCGCGGCTCAGGGTCAGGTAGCTGCTGGCCCACAGGCCGGTGGTCGTTTCCAGTGCGCAGTAGCAGAAAAAGCAGAGCATCACTTCCCGCGCACCCGGCAGGGCAAACACCTGCTTCATGCTCAGTGCCTGCGGCACCGCTTCCCCGGTGCCGGTCTCTGTGCTGCGGCCCTGCCATAGCGGCAGGCTGAGAACCAGCACCACCGTCAACAGGACCTGGAACAGGGCAATGGCGCGGTAACCGAAGGTCCAGTGCATGCCGTGGGTCAGCGCGGCCCCCATGACCATGGGGCTGACCATGGTGCCGATGCCCCACATGCAGTGCAGCCAGCTCATGTGACGGCTCTTGTAGTGCAGGGCAATGTAGTTGTTCAGGGCGGCGTCCACACTGCCGGCGCCCAGCCCGTAGGGGATGGCCCAGAGGCAGAGCATCCAGAATTGCGTGGAGATGGAAAAGCCGAACAGCGCTGCAGCGGTCATGCCCACGCTGATGGCAGTGACCTTGCCGGTGCCCAGCACACGGGTCAGCCGGTCGCTCTGCAGGCTGGAAAGGATGGTGCCCAGTGAGATGATCATGGAGAGGATGCCTGCGCAGGAAACCGGCACCCCCAGCTCCGGGTACATGGTGGGCCAGGCCGACCCCAGCAGGGAATCCGGCAGGCCCAGACTGATAAAGGCTGCATAGATGATAGGCAAAAGCAGTGAGATCATAGGCTTGAATTCCTCCTGGGAGCGTGTTATACTCGCAATGCGCCTTGGGCTTTGCTGATATAATAATATCACACAACGGCACAGAGTGTTAGAAGAAAAACGGTCGGTTTTTATGACAAAACCGGCGCACGGAACACGCCGATGTTGAGAAACAGGAAGGAGACTACGGATGGCCCTGGCAATGAAATGCGGCATCCTGTCCACGCTGCAGGGGCGGGAGCTTGTGCAGCATGGCAGCGCGCTGTTTCCTATTGCATGTTATGAAGAGCGACTTACCTGCTATTCGGTGCCGTGGCACTGGCATGAGGATTTTGAGTATATCCTCGCCTACGAGGGTACCGTGACTGTGGGTGTGGACAAAAAGCGCATCTGCCTGGCGGAAGGCGAGGGCGTGTTCATCAACTCCGGCGTGCTCCATGCAGTGGAATTTGCGGCAGAAGGTCCCTCGGTGCTGCGCAGCGGGGTGTTCCACCCGCGGCTCGTGGGCGGGATGGACACCATCTACTGGCAAAAGCTCATCCGGCCGCTGCTGCAGCCCGGTGTACCGTCCTATTTTCTGCTGAGCAAGGGGGAGCCCTGGCAGGCGGAAGTTCTGGCCCGGCTGTGGGAGGCCTGGCACGCTGTGGACGAAGAACCGGACGACTACGAGAACCGGGTTCGGTATCTGCTTTCGGCGGCGCTGCACACCCTCGCAGCCCACTGCCCGGTGGGCGAGTGCCGCAGCTCCCGGCAGGAGCAGGTGGCGGCCCAGCGCATGAAACAGATGCTGCGCTTTGTGGAGGAGCACTACGCCGAGGAACTGACCGTGGAGCGCATCGCGGACAGTGTGGCGCTGAGCGAAAGCGCCTGTCTGCGCAGCTTCCGGCAGCTGCTGGGCACCACGCCCATCCAGTATGTGAAACAGTACCGCATTGAAAAAGCCGCCGGGCTGCTGCTGACCACCCGCCTGCGCACCGGCGAGATCGGGGCCGAGTGCGGATTTACCGACCTGAGCTATTTTACAAAGACCTTCCGCGAGATCAAGCACTGCACGCCCCGGGAATACCGGCAGCGGTTTGCGGTGCAGGGCTGACCGACGGGTGCGCCGGGAGCTTTTTCCTCGAATGCAACGGGCCATTCCATTGTCCGCCCTACTGCCTGCGGCAGCAGGGATCCACCCGCCGGATCATTCTCGGAAAAACTTCCGGCCCGGCTGTCAACCCTATTTGACGCATCAGACGCATTATACTATCAACAAGAAGGAGAATCGCAGAACCATGCAGTGCAGTCTTACCAAAGGCCCCATTACAAAGGGCATCCTGCTGTTTGCTTTGCCGCTGATGTTCGGCAACCTGCTGCAGCAGATGTACAACATCGCCGACACCTGGGTGGTGGGGCGCTTCCTCGGCGCGGATGCGCTGGCGGCGGTGGGCTCGTCCTACACCCTCATGACCTTTCTCACCTCCATCCTGATGGGCCTGTGTATGGGCAGCGGCGCGGCCGTCTCCATGCAGTACGGAAGCGGGGAAGAGGCCCGCATGCGGCAGAGCGTGTTCCAGTCCTTCGTGCTCATCGCGGGCATGGCGGTGGCGCTCAATGTGCTGGTGTACCTGGGGCTGGATGGCATCCTGTGGGTACTGCGTGTGCCGGAAGAGCTCATCCTCCTGATGAAGGAATATCTCCGCATCATTTTTCTGGGTATCACGGCCACCTTTTTGTATAACTACTTTGCAAACCTTCTGCGGGCCATCGGCAATTCCGTGGTCCCGCTGCTGTTCCTGGCCGTGTCGGCAGTGCTCAATGTGATCCTGGACCTGGTGTGCGTGCTGGTGTGGCACTGGGGCGTGCGGGGGGCCGCGGCCGCCACCACCTTCTCGCAGTTCGTGTCCGGCATCGGCATCGGACTGTACACCCTGAAAAAGTTTCCCCGGCTCCGCCCACAGAAACAGGACTGCCGGTGGGATAAAAAGAACCTGGCCACTATCCTGAATCTTTCGGTGATGACCAGTGTGCAGCAGTCCATCATGAACTTTGGCATCCTCATGGTGCAGGGTCTTGTGAACAGCTTCGGCACCGTGATCATGGCGGCCTTTGCTGCAGCGGTCAAGATCGATTCTTTTGCCTATATGCCGGTGCAGGATTTCGGCAACGCGTTCTCCACCTATGTGGCGCAGAACTATGGCGCGGGTCAGACCGGCCGCATCCGCAAGGGCATCCGCAGCGCAGGCATCACCAGTGCGATGTTCTGCATCGCCATCAGTGTGCTGGTGTGCGCCTTTGCGGCGCCGCTCATGGGGATTTTCATCGACCCGGCGGAAACCGAGATCCTTGCCGCCGGGGTACATTACCTGCATATCGAGGGCGCGTGCTATCTCGGCATCGGCATCCTGTTTTTGCTCTATGGCTATTACCGGGCCGTCAACCAGCCCCAGATGTCGGTGGTGCTCACTATTGCGTCCCTCGGCACCCGTGTGGCGCTGGCCTATCTGTTGTCGGCCACCCCGCTGGGCGTGACCGGCATCTGGCTCAGCGTGCCCATTGGCTGGGCACTGGCAGACGCCATCGGCATTGGGTACTACCTCAAAAAGCACCGGGCAAATTACGCGGTGCAGGCATAAGACGAAACAAAAGCGGATGCGTTCCTCTTTACGGGAACACATCCGCTTTTTGCATATTCAGGTTTCCAGCGTGCCTTTCTTCGGCAGCGTGACGATGTGGAACTGCTGGCTGCCGGGCTTCAGGTCGGTGAGGCTGGGCACGCGCGCATCCAGCAGCCAGATTTCTGCATGATTCACCTTACGTCATATCGTACAGCTTCATGGTTTCCAGATTGCGGTATTCGTGTTTTTCGTAGTAGCCGATCAGAGTGCCGTCGGCGTCCCGCAGAGCCACCATGTAGACGTCCTTGTTCTGCTTTTCGTTGTGGTAGGTGTAGACGATATTATGCTGCTGATCAGCGGCAAACCAGTCGATGACCTTCTGGATGGTCTGGCGGGAGTGGGGGTTGTGGCAGGCCAGCACGCTTTTTCCCAGCAGGGCAGCGCCGCCGTGCTTTGCATAGCTGGCAATGGCGGCGGGGTTCATATAGAGGATGGTGTGCTCTAGATCACAGATCACCACCGCTGCGCGTTCCTGATCCACAAGGCTTTTGAAGTAAGCGTTCAGTTCCATGGTTCATTCTCCTTTGGACGTGTCCGGCTTTGTTTTGTCCAGTGCATCGAACTGTTTTACGATCTGCGGGTCTTTCAGCTTGATGACCTTGCCGGAGAGGTAGTGCAGGGTATTCTCCTCCGGGATCTCCCGGAAGGTGATGCGCACAGCGCACAGCGCCTGCGTTTTAGTACCGGTGCGCTCGTTCATCTTGCGGTTGCCGTATTTGATATCGCCCAGCACGGGTTTGCCCAGATAGGCAAGGTGAGCACGGATCTGGTGGGTGCGGCCTGTAACCAGTCCGATCCTGCACAGGGCAAATGGCCCGGCAGTGCGCAGCGTGTCCACATCGGTGACGATCTGTTTGCGGTGCTCGTCCTGCGCCTGATGGGCGTGGATGCTCACCTTGTTGTTCTTTTCGTCGTGCTCCCACCATGCGGTGAACCGACCGCTCTGAGGGATGCCCACCGTGATGGTGTAGTACTCCTTTTTAAGCAGATCGGTGCGGATGATCTCGTTCATATCCCGCAGGGCAGCGTAGCTCTTGGCTGCGATCACCAGTCCCTCAGTGCCGCGATCCAGCCGGTTGCAGATGCCGGGTTTGAAGCGGTTCTCACCGTGGGGGTCGTATTCGCCTTTCTCGGCCAGATACTGGGTAAAGGCATCCACGAGGTTCGCATCACCGGTGCGGTCACTGTGGCACAGCAGGTGGGTGGGCTTGTACAGCACGGCAATGTTGTCGTCCTCGTAGATCACGGTGACTTTGGGCTGCTTCGGCTGCTTTTTGGGTGCAGCCTTCGGGGCAGGCTTTGCGCCCTCCGGCGGGAAGAACTCATCGTTGATGTACAGCTCGATCAGGTCTCCGGCCTGTAGGCGGTATTCCGGCGCGGCCTTTTTGCCGTTCACCTTCACCCGCTTGTTGCGGAAACTCTTGTACAAAAGGCTGGTGGGAAAATCGCGGGTCACGCTCTGCACAAAGCGCGACAGGCGCACGCCGTCGTCGTTGGCGGTGGCGGTATATTGTTTCATGCAATACTCCTTGCTTCTCAGAAAAATGTGACTGATATTATACTAATACATGAAATCGTTCAAGTCAACGCATCCCAGCCCGAATATTTTGCCCGGAACGCTTGTGTTTGCCGCGCGAAATGGGTACTATAAAGGAAGAACGCTGAAAAGGAGAACCGCCATGGCAGAATACAAACGGCATCAGGGGCACCGCCAGCGGATGCGGGAGCGGGTGCAGAACTACGGGCTGGACAGTCTGGCCGACCATGAAGTGCTGGAATATATCCTGTACACCACCAATGCCCAGAAGGACACCAACGAGATCGCGTATAATCTGCTGGAGCGGTTCGGCGATTTTGCGTCGGTGCTGGAAGCCAGCGAGGAAGAACTGTGCACGGTGGATGGAATCGGCCCGACCTCGGCAAGGCTGCTGCATATGCTGCCGCAGGTCAGCCGATATTATGGCCGAAGCCGCACCGATGCAAAGCGCTGCTTCAACACCACCGAGCAGATGGGCAGTTTCTTGATGGCAAAATTTGCCTGGACTGACTACGAGCGCGCTATGCTCATCTCGCTGAGCACCCGCCGCCATATCAAAGCGGCAGTATGGCTGCGGGAGGGAACCTCCGACCGGGTAAGCCTGGACGTGAAGGATGTGGTGGCCGCAGCCATCAAGGGCGGCACCGACGCGGTGGTGCTCTGCCACAACCACCCCAACGGTGTGGCTCTGCCCTCCGTGGAGGATATGGAGGCCACCGGCAGCATCGCCCGTGCGCTGGGTCTGGTGAGCATCCACCTGCTGGATCACTTCATCCTGACCGATACGGAGTATTTCTCCATGCGGGATGCCGGGCGGCTGCCCATCTATGATTTCAAGACCGGCACGCTTTTCTGGCCCTGAATGCAGAAAAACTGTTTACATTATAAAACTGCTGTGCTATAATCGCATTGAAAGATACAACCAATTGTGGTTCTTCGCCCGGCGGAGAGCCGGAGAGGAGAGCTGCAGTGGCAGACGAAAAATTTGAACTGGTGTCCTCGTATCAGCCCACCGGCGACCAGCCCCAGGCCATTGAAACGCTGGTGGAGGGGGTGCAGCGAGGCGACCGCTGTCAGACTTTGCTGGGCGTTACCGGCAGCGGCAAGACTTTTACCATGGCCAACGTCATCGCCCGGTGCAACCGGCCCACGCTGGTGCTGGCCCACAACAAAACGCTGGCAGCCCAGCTGTGCACCGAGTTCCGCTCGTTTTTCCCCAACAATGCGGTGGAGTATTTTGTCAGCTACTACGACTACTACCAGCCGGAAGCCTACATCCCCAGCACCGATACCTATATTGAAAAGGACAGTGCCATCAACGATGAGATCGACCGCCTGCGCCACTCGGCTACGGCGGCGCTTTCGGAACGGCGGGATGTGATCATCGTGGCGTCGGTGTCCTGCATCTACTCACTGGGCGACCCCATTGACTACCGCAGCATGGTCATCAGTCTGCGGCCCGGCATGCAGATGGAGCGGGATGAACTGTGCCAGAAGCTGGTTACCCTGCAATACGAGCGCAACGACGTGAATTTTGTCCGCAACAAGTTCCGCGTCCACGGAGATACGGTGGACATTTATCTGGCCTATATGAGTGAGCTGGCCATCCGGGTGGAGTTCTTCGGGGACGAGATCGACCGCATCACCGAGTTCAACCCCCTCACCGGCACCAAGCAGAACGTGGTCAAGCATGTGGCCATCTTCCCGGCCAGCCACTACATTGTCAGCGCTGAGAAAAAGGCCGCCGCGCTGGAAAAGATCCGCGCCGAGTGCGACGCGCAGGTGAAGCAGTTCACCGCAGAGGGCAAGCTCATCGAGGCCCAGCGCATTGCCCAGCGCACCAATTACGACATTGAGATGCTCAATGAAGTGGGCATGTGCAAGGGCATCGAGAACTATTCCGCCGTGCTTTCCGGCCGTGCGCCGGGCAGCATGCCCACGACCCTGCTGGATTATTTCCCGGAGGATTTTCTGCTTTTTGTGGACGAAAGCCATGTCACCCTGCCGCAGGTGCGCGCCATGTACGGCGGCGACTACGCCCGCAAGAAAACGTTGGTGGAGTACGGTTTCCGTCTGCCGTCGGCCTTTGATAACCGCCCCCTCAAATTTGAGGAAGTGGAGTCCAAGCTCAACCAGATGATCTTTGTTTCGGCTACGCCCGGAGAATATGAGCGCCAGAACAGCACCCAGGTGGCCCAGCAGGTCATCCGTCCCACCGGATTGCTGGACCCGGTCATCTCGGTGCGCCCGGTGGAAGGGCAGGTAGTGGACCTTCTGGGCGAGATCAACACCCGCATTGCCCGGCAGGAGCGGGTGCTGGTGACCACCCTGACCAAGAAAATGGCCGAGGACCTCACCGACTACCTCACCGAACAGGGCATCAAGGTCAAGTATATGCACCACGAGGTGGACACCTTCGAGCGCATGGAGATCATCAAGGACCTGCGCCTGGGCAGCATCGACGTGGTGGTGGGTATCAACCTGCTGCGCGAGGGTCTGGACCTGCCGGAGGTGAGCCTGGTGGCCATTCTGGATGCCGACAAGGAAGGTTTTCTGCGCAGCGAGACCAGTCTCATCCAGACCATTGGCCGTGCTGCCCGAAACGCAGAAGGCATGGTCATCATGTACGCCGATGTGGTCACCGACAGCATGGACCGTGCCATCACTGAGACGGAGCGCCGCCGCGCCATCCAGATGGCCTACAATCAGGAACACGGCATCGTGCCCAAGACCATCGTCAAGGCCATTGCGGACAGCATCGAGATCAGCGATAAGGCTGAAAATGCAAAGCGGAATACCCGCCGCATGGGCAAGATGGAGCGGGAAGCCGCCATTGAGCGCCTGACCCGCGAGATGAAGGAAGCCGCCAAGCTGCTGGAGTTCGAGCATGCGGCCTTCCTGCGCGACCAGATCGACCGCCTGCGCCGGGGCGAGAACCCCACCGTGGATTCGGCGGCCGAGACGGAGCGCAAACAGAACCATGCACAGACACAACGAAAAGGGAGAAAATACCTTGGCAAACGATAAGATCATTATCAAGGGTGCCCGCGAGCACAACCTGAAAAATGTAAACCTGACCCTCCCGCGGGAGAAGCTCATCGTCATGACCGGCCTGTCCGGTTCGGGCAAGTCCAGTCTGGCTTTCGACACCATCTACGCCGACGGCCAGCGCCGCTATGTGGAAAGCCTGTCCAGCTACGCCCGCATGTTCCTGGGCCGGATGGACAAGCCCGATGTGGACGAGATCACCGGCCTGTCGCCGGCCATTTCCATCGACCAGAAAACCACCAGCCACAACCCCCGGTCCACTGTGGGCACCGTGACCGAGATCTACGATTACCTGCGCCTGCTGTACGCCCGCGTGGGCGTGCCCCACTGTCCGGTGTGCGGCCGGGTCATCAGTCAGCAGACCGTGGACGAGATGGTGGACGCTGTCCTGAAGCTGGAAGAGGGGACCAAGTTCATGGTGCTGGCTCCGGTGGTGCGTCAGCGCAAGGGCACCCAGCAGAAGGAGCTGGATGCCGCCCGCCGTGCCGGTTACGCTCGCGTGAAGATCGACGGCAATCTGTACGATCTGGATGAGGAGATCACGCTGGAAAAGAACATCAAGCACACCGTGGAGGTGGTGGTGGACCGCCTTGCCCTGCGCAAGGGCATCCGGGGCCGCCTGGCCGATTCGCTGGAAACGGCACTGGCCCTGACCGGCGGTGTGGTCGAGGTGGAAGTGATCGGCGGCGAAGTGATGACCTTCAGCCAGAATTTTGCCTGCCCGGAACACGGCATCTCCATCAGCGACCTGTCCCCCCGGCTGTTCTCCTTCAATAACCCGCTGGGTGCCTGCGAAAAGTGCACCGGCCTTGGCACCTTCATGCGGGTGGACGAGGAACGCATCCTGCCCAACCGAAACCTTTCCATCCGGGAGGGTGCCATCAAGGCCAGCGGCTGGTACTACGCTGAGGGCTCGGTGAGCGAGATGTACTATCTGGGCCTTGGCAAAAAGTACGGTTTTACGCTGGACACGCCCATCAAGGATATGAGCACCGAGGCGGTCAACGCCCTGCTCTACGGTACCAACGGCGAAAAAATCGAGATGCACCGCACCAACGAGTTTGGCAGCGGCGTGTACTACAACAGCTTTGAGGGCATTGTAGAGAATCTGGAGCGCCGCTTCCGCGAGACCAACAGCGAGTGGATGAAGGAAGAAATCGGCAGCTTCATGTCCGGTGTGGAGTGCCCGGACTGCCACGGCCGACGCCTGAAACCGGTGGTGCTGGCTGTAACGGTCGGGGACAAGAACATCAGCGAATTCTGCGAGATGTCCATCCGGGAAGAGCTGGAATTCATCCGGGAAAACGAGCCGAACCTGACCGAAAAACAGAAGCAGATCGGCGGCCAGATTATGAAGGAAATCAAAAACCGTCTGCAATTCCTTCAGAGCGTGGGTCTGGATTATCTCACGCTGGCCCGGTCGGCGGGTACGCTGTCCGGCGGCGAGAGCCAGCGCATCCGCCTGACCACCCAGATCGGCAGCGCCCTTTCCGGTGTGCTGTATGTGCTGGATGAGCCCAGCATCGGCCTGCACCAGCGCGACAACGACAAGCTGATTGCTACACTCAAAAATCTGCGCGACCTTGGCAATACGGTCATCGTGGTGGAGCACGACGAGGACACCATGCGCAATGCGGACTATATCGTGGACGTCGGCCCCGGTGCCGGTGTGCACGGCGGTGAGATTGTGGCGGCCGGCAGTGTGAAGGATATCTGCAAGGCCAAACGCAGCATCACCGGCGACTATCTCTCCGGCCGCAAGCGCATCGAAGTGCCCCAGACCCGCCGCTCTGGCAACGGCAACTTCCTCACCGTGAAGGGCGCACGGGAAAACAACCTGCGCAACCTCGACGTAAAATTCCCGCTGGGTGAGTTCATCTGCGTGACCGGAATTTCAGGTTCCGGCAAGTCCAGCCTGATCAACGAGATCCTGTACAAAACGCTGGCCTGTGAGCTGAACGGTGCCCGCTCCCGCGCAGGCAAATGCGACGGGATAGAGGGACTGGAGTTTGTGGATAAGGTCATCGGCATCGACCAGCAGCCCATCGGCCGCACACCCCGCTCCAACCCCGCCACCTATACCGGGGTGTTCAACGATATCCGCACGGTGTTTTCCCAGACGCAGGACGCCAAAATGCGGGGCTACGGGCCGGGACGGTTCAGCTTCAACGTCAAGGGCGGCCGGTGCGAGGCCTGCGAGGGCAACGGCATCCTGCAGATCGAAATGCACTTTTTGCCGGACGTGTATGTGCCCTGCGAGGTGTGCAAGGGTGCCCGCTACAACCGCGAAACGCTGGAAGTGAAATATAAGGAAAAGACCATTTCCGACGTGCTGAACATGACTGTGGAAGAAGCGGTGGTGTTCTTTGCCAACCAGCCCAAGATCGCCCGCAAGCTGCAGACCCTGCTGGATGTGGGTCTGGGGTATGTAACGCTGGGCCAGAGCGCCACCACCCTGTCCGGCGGCGAGGCTCAGCGTGTGAAGCTGGCCAACGAGCTGGCCCGCCGCGGCACCGGCAAAACGGTGTATATCCTCGACGAGCCCACCACCGGCCTGCACATCGCAGATGTGCACCGTCTGATCGAGGTGCTGCAGAAGCTGGTGGATGCCGGCAATACGGTCATCGTCATCGAGCACAATCTGGATCTGATCAAGTGCGCCGACCACATCATTGATCTGGGCCCGGAGGGCGGCAGTGCCGGTGGTCTGATCATCGCCGAGGGTACCCCGGAGCAGGTGGCCGAAGTGCCCGGCAGCTTTACCGGCCAGTACCTCAAGCCCCTGCTGGAAAAGGACAAGGCACTGCGGCAGGCAGCACAACAATAAAAAGAGCGCCGGTGCGTAAAAATCGGACTTTTTGCAAAAATACCCGAAAAAATTGCAAAAAATGGTTGACAAATGCCCCCACTCTGCGTATAATATCTCTTGTCGCCACGCTTCGGTAGGGAAGCGGAGCGCGATATCCGGGTGTAGCGCAGTTTTGGTAGCGCGCTTGAATGGGGTTCAAGAGGCCGTGAGTTCGATTCTCGCCACTCGGACCATAAATCCAACGATTTCACGTTAGAAATCGTTGGATTTTTTTGTTTATAGGCTGGCCTCATTTGGTTTTGACCACAATTTTGACCACAATGCCAAAGATTTTATCTGGTC
>CABQHF010000018.1 GCA_902463905.1 uncultured Faecalibacterium sp.
GGGTTGGGGTTCGGGGCCTCAGGGTCATACACCGGCTTTTCCTCGCTGGTGTCCTCCAGTGTGGCCGGCTCCTGTGCAGGGGCAGGCTCGGCAGGAGCTTCCGGTGCCGGTTGTTCGGCCGGTGCGGCGGGCTGCTCTGCGGCAGCATCGGCAGCCTTGGCCTCTGCTTCGGCGTAGGCCTCAGCAGTCTTTTCTGCCTCGTCGGCATCCTGCTCGGCCTCTTCGGGGAACTCGACCTCCTCCACATGGAGCGGGTCTTTCTGGTTCAGGAACTTGTCCAGTGCCACGATGGCGGCACCGGTGACGGCCACGGCAGCGGCCGTGCCCAGAATGCGGAACAGCGTTTTCATACCAGAACCTCCTGTAGATTCATCTAAATCAGAACGTTAAGAGAACGTTACGACTTCGTTCAGCGGCTTTTCGGCAGGCTCCACCGAGATGGCGGTCAGCACCGGGCCTTTGCCGCGGTAAATATTGTGGAACTTGTAGCCCACTTTGGCGGTCACCCGTACCCAGCTACGCTGCTCCAGCGCCTTGTAGCCGTCATAGCTGCAGGGGAAGCCCACGAACTGGATATCCTGCACGCAGCAGGTCATGGCAAAGCGGCCGGGCACGAAGCTGTTCTTGCCGGCGCGGTTGGTCTGGCACACCTGTGCCAGGAACTTCACCGTCTTGCCGGTATACTTCTGCGGCTCGTCCTGGCAGTCCATGTACCAGATGCCGAAATCGTCATCGTGGATGTCGATGACCGGGGCGTTCACATCGAAGGGCAGCGGGTCGGGGATGTCATCATAGGCCACGCTGCCGTCGGCGAACTCGTAGGCGATGTCGCACTTGCGGGAAGCCTGACGCACCAGCTTGTGCAGCTCCTGCCGGGCCTCGTCGTTGTTCACGGCTTCGGCGCGGTTGAACACGATCAGCTCACTGCGGGCGATCTTGTCCAGCAGCAGGCTGCGCATGGAGTTGTCGCGGGCATAGGTCAGGGCGGTGGTGCCGTCGGCGGTGGCGATGCACTGATACACCAGCCAGTTCTCCGGCAAAGCATCGGCCAGCTCCTGCAGCAGCCACATACCGTTGTACTCGATGACCACGCGGCCTGCGCCGGATTCCTTTTCCAGCTTGGCCAGGTTCTGCGGGTTCATCTCGGCCTTGTCCTCAAGTACCTTGACGGTCACGCCGGGGAAGGCGAACTTTTTGGGATCATACTCTTCTTCACCCTCTTCGCAGATCAGCAGCAGGGTCTTGTCGCCGGAGTCGAAGTTGGGATCCTCAAAGGTCTCCTGAATGAACTTGGTCTTGCCGCTTTCCAGGAAGCCCACAAACAGGTAGACCGGAATTTCTTTTGCCATAGGTTACGGTTTCTCCTTTTTCACTCACGCGGTTATCAGCAGCCGAACAGCTCTGCAATGGCTTTTTCGTTCAGCTTGGAGCCGATGACCACCAGTTTGCCGCCCACATCTGCACCGCGGGCACGCACTTCCCACTCGCCGGGCACATAGTCGAACTCCAGCCAGCCGTCTGCGCCGCCGTCCACGATGCCCTTGCTGCGCAGGATCATGCCGTAATTGCCGGTATCCAGCTCGGTGAGGGCGTGCTCCACTTCTGCCTTGGTGAACTTGCGGGCCGTCTCGACGCCCCAGCTGGTGAACACCTCGTCGGCGTCGTGGTCGTGATGATGATGACCGCAGCAGCAATGACCGTCATGGTCGTGATGATGCTCGTGCTCGTCCTCCTCATCGTCGTCATCGTGATGGTGGTGGCCGCAGCAGCAATGCTCCTCGTGGTCATGATCCTCATGCTCGTGGTGGTGCTCATGCTCGTCGTGGTCATCGTCCTCGTCATGGTCGTGATGGTGATGATGGTGGTGCTCTTCTTCCTCGTCCTCCTCGGCGTGCTTCTCGTTTGCCTTGGCGGCCATGGCGATCAGCTCTGCCTTGAAGTCGTCCTTGGTGGACATGGCTTTCAGGATCTGCTCACCGGTCAGCTCGTCCCATGCGGTGGTCACGATGGTGGCGGTGGGGTTCTTCTCGCGCAGCATGGCCACGGCGGCGGCGATCTTCTCCTCGCTGGCGGTCTGGGTGCGGCTGAGCAGGATGCAGCTTGCATGGCTGATCTGGTCGTCGTAGAACTCACCGAAGTTCTTCATATACATCTTGACCTTGTTCACATCGGCCACGGTGACAAAGCTGTTCAGCTGCACGTCCAGATGCTCTGCCACGCCCTCCACGGCGCGGGTCACATCACTCAGCTTGCCCACGCCGGACGGCTCGATGACGATGCGGTCGGGGTGGTACTGCTCCACCACCTGCTGCAGAGCGGTGCGGAAATCGCCCACCAGAGAGCAGCAGATGCAGCCGGCGTTCAGCTCGTTGATCTGGATGCCGGATTCCTTCAGGAAGCCGCCGTCGATGCCGATCTCGCCGAACTCGTTCTCAATCAGAACGACCTGCTGGCCGGCAAAGGCCTCCTTGATGAGCTTTTTGATCAGGGTCGTTTTGCCGGCACCCAGGAAGCCGGAGAAAATATCAATTTTGGTCATAGTTGAAATGCCTCTTTCTTTTTTAGCAGACAGAGCCGCAGAGCGCTGGCCCGTAAAATCTTACACCACTATTATAACAACCCTGTCAATGGGAAAACGCCCTTTTTTAAGAAAAAATTGTAACATTTTTTGCAATTTGGTTGCGTTTTCGCGCTTTGGGCCAAAAATAAGGGCCGCTGGCGGCACGGAATATTCCCTGGAAAATGCGGTGACGGCCGCGTTTGCCGACAGCGGCATCACTCTCAGCCCGGCGGATGTTTCCGGCTGCACCGCAGCGGCGTGAGTGAAAAAGCACCGCGGCTCCTGCATTGCAATCTTTGCACCGGAATGGTACAATAAGCAATAGCAAACCACCGCCGCCGGACGTTCTTCCGGCAAATATGAGAAAGAAGGCTTTTTCCTATGAGTATGAACACGGTTCCTGAGCGTCTGGCTGCCCTGCGTGCAGCCATGAAGGCAAACGGCGTGGACGTTTACCTGATCCCAGTGGGCGACCCCCATTCCAGCGAGTACCTGCCCGATCACTATACCTCCCTGACCTACTTCTCCGGTTTCCACGGCGAGAACTCCAACTTCGTGGTCACCATGACCGAGAGCGCGGTCTGGGCCGACGGCCGCTACTTCGTGCAGGCCGAGAAGGAGATCGCAGGCACCGAGATCCAGCTGATGAAGATGGGCGAGCCGGGCGTGCCCACCGTGGAGGAATACTGCGCCAGGGTGGTGCCCGAAGGCGGCAAGCTGGGCCTGTGCGGCCTGACTGCCAGCTGCGCACTGGTGAACAGCGTCAAGAAGGCCCTGGAGGCCAGGAACGCCACCATCAAGACCCTGTTCCTGGAAGATGAGCTGTGGACCGAGGGCCGCCCTGCCCTGCCCGCTACCCCGGCCTGGATCCTGCCCAAGGAATACGCAGGCTTCTCCCCTGCTGAAAAGCTGGGCCAGCTGCGTGCAAAGCTCGCAGAACTGGGCTGCACCGCCCAGCTGGTGGGCAAGCTGGACAACCTTGCCTGGCTGCTGAACCTGCGCGCCATGGATATCGAGTGCACTCCCTACGCCATGGCTTACTGCTATGTGACCCCGGACCGCGCCGTGCTGTTCATCAACACCGCCCGTGTGACCCCGGAGGCAAAGGCAGAACTGGAAGCCAACGGTGTGACCCTGGCCGAGTACGACAACATCCTGGACTTCATGGCCGCCGAGACCGAGCCCCAGACCGTGCTGGCAGAGAGCGCTACCGTGAACTATGCCGTGTATCAGGTGCTGGAGAACAACACCGTCCTCACCGTGAAGGATCTGGCCGACCCCCTGCTGCCCATGAAGGGCGTGAAGAACGAAGTGGAGCTGACCCACGACAAGGAAGCCCACATCCGCGACGCCGTGGCCATGGTGCGCTTCCAGATCGAACTGGAGCAGCGTCTGGCCGCCGGTGAGGAACTGACCGAGCTGACCGTGGACGAGATCCTGCACAAGTACCGCAGCACCACCGATAAGTTCATCGTGGAGAGCTTTGGCACCATTGCGGCCTACGGCGGCAACGCAGCCATGATGCACTACCACGCCACCCCGGAGGACCACGCAAAGCTCCAGCGCAAGGGCTTTTTGCTGGTGGACAGCGGTGCCACCTACATGGACGGCACCACCGACATCACCCGCACCTACCCGCTGGGTGAGCTGACCGAGGACGAGCGCAAGTTCTACACCTGGACCCTGCAGTGCCACATCGACATTGCCAAGGCCGTCTGGCTGGATTACTGCGACTGCCACATGATCGACACCATCGCCCGTGAACCGCTGTGGCAGCATCTGATCAACTACCGCTGCGGCACCGGCCACAGCGTCAGCTTTGTGGGCAACGTCCACGAAGGCCCCCACGCCCTGAACGGCCGCAACACGACCCTGATGCGCCCGGGCATGATCGTCACCGATGAGCCCGGCGTGTATGAGACCGATTTGGTGGGCATCCGCATCGAGAACGAACTGGTGTGCGTGCACAAGGCCGACAACCAGTACGGCACCTTCCTGGGCTTTGAGCCGATCATGTTCGTGCCCATCGCCACCTCTCCCATCGTGCCCGGCGTGCTGACCAAGGACGAGCTGGACTGGCTGAACAACTATCACCGCCAGGTGTTCGAGAAGCTGGCTCCCCACCTGAACGATGAAGAGCGCGAGTGGCTGGCCAAGAAGTGCGCCGCCATCGGCTGCTGAGCACCCGGCCGCTGAACATCGCATAAAAAAGCGGGAAGCCGTGCCGGAGCGTGCAAGCTCCTGCGGCTTCCCGTTTGTTGCTTTTGCTTATTCTTTGGGGTCGCTGTCGTGCCGGGCCTTCCACTCGGCACTGCGTTCCTGCGCCGTTTCCCGCAGCTCCTCCCGCATGCCGTTCCAGCGCTCGCGGGCCTCGGCGGTGCGGGTCTGCACGTCCTCGCGGGCATCCTTCCAGTAGGCCTTGGCCTCGTCGATGACCTCCTTGAAGGGGCCGGAAGGGTAAGTGCTCTCCGCGATATCCACCAGGAATTTGTACAGCTGCGGGCGCACCTCCTCGTAGATGCCCAGGCGGGTGTACAGCTCGGTGTAGTAGTGGAACACCTGGATCTTGTTCTGCACCAGAGAGGCGGCGTTGATCTGGGTGTGGCAGATGCTCTGGGGGTTCTGCACATAGTAGTAGCCCGGCTGTGCAATGGAAGCGAACACCCCGGCGTACTGGATGTACTGCATGTTGAACACCAGATCCTCGGCCCACCGCACCTCGCTGGTAAACTGGATCTGGTGATCCACCAGCAGGTCCCGGCGGTACAGCTTGTTCCACAGCACCCCGTAAAAATAAGAGGCAGGCTTGTCCATCAGATGCCGGGCAAACTCGTCCTTGGTGTAGACCCCGGCAGGCAGAAAGCCGTACTCCCGTACCTCCGGGGGCCGGGCCACGGTCATGACCCCCAGCTCGTCCTGGAGCTTATCCAGCACCTGTTCCGGCTTGCTGGCCCCGGCGGGGATCACCATCTTGTAAGGTGCGATGACCAGGTCGGCGTTGTTCTGTTCGGCAGCGGTGACCAGATGCTCGGTGAAGTCCGGGTCGATATAGTCGTCGCTGTCCACGAACTGCACATACTTGCCGCTGGCCAGCTTCAGGCCCAGGTTGCGGGTGTCGGACACGCCGGAGTTGGCCTTGTCCACCAGCACGATGCGCTCGTCCTTTGCGCGGAACGCTTCGCACACGGGCAGGCTCTGATCCTTGGAGCCATCGTTCAGCACGATGACCTCGATGTTCTGCCAGCTCTGGGCGCAGATGCTCTCCAGACAGCGGGCAATGTGGTTCTGGGCGTTGTACACGGGCAGAATGATGCTGACAAGGGGCTTTGACATGGCGGCGTCTCCTTTGTTGTTTTTTGATTACTATACCCCCGCACCGCGCAAAATGCAAGGGCGGGTTTGAAGAGGAGGGATCCTGTGATCTTTCACATTGCGGTGTGCAGCCCGGACGCGGGCCTGCGCAGCGGGCTGGAACGCCAGTGCATGGAATTTTTTGCCCGGCGAGCGGACGCCTGCATCGTGGAACACCTGCCGGACACCGACGCCCTGCTGCGGAAGGACGGGGAGGGCGTGCGGTACGACCTGTACCTGCTGGAGCTTTCCGGCTCGGCTACGCCGGTGGGGCTGGCGGCTGCCGGGGAGCTGCGCCGCCGGGGCCGCCGGGCCCCGCTGGCCTTTGTGGCCCGCACCACGGCCCACGCTTACAGCGCCTACAAGGTGGATGCGCTGCAATATCTGCTGCTGCCGGTGCGCCAGCGGGAGCTTTCGGCCCTGCTGGCCCGCGCCACCGAGCCGGAATACGGCCCGTCCGTCACGGTGAACACCGCCGAGGGCCTGCGGGCGCTGCCCTATGCGGGCATCGAATATCTGGAGTGCACCCACCACATCGTGCACTTCCACCTCACCAGCGGGGAGGACGTGCCCACCCTGTCGCTGCGGGTGCCGTTTTCTGCGGTGGCACAGCCTCTGCTGGCGGATGGGCGCTTTTTGCAGCCCCACCGCTCCTATGTGGTCAATCTGGCCGAGGCGGACCTGCTTTCTTCCGGGGAGCTGCGCATGCGCAGCGGGGCCCGCATCTCCATCCCCCGCGGGCGGGAGGGTGCCGTGCGGGACGCCTTCCAGCAATGGGTGCAGCAGCAGAAATACAGCCTGAAATAAAATAAAAGCATCTGCGGCATTTCGCTCCTGATTCTGAGAAATCGGCGAAAAATGCTGCGGATGCTTTTTGTTTTTAACGGCCTCGCCCTCTCCGTCTGCTCCCTCTGGTCGCATCCACCTCTCCCAAAGGGAGAGGCAAGAGCCTGACCGTAACGTTCTTGGCTCCCCCTTTGGGGGAGCTGTCACCGAAGGTGACTGAGAGGGCGAGCCGGCGTGTTTTTTGCGGAAAAATTTCTCAGATCCTTGTCCAGTCCAGTGCGGTCCAGTCCGGCAGGAACTGGTCGCACACCTGCGCCATGGCAGGGGCATCGTCGGCACTGGCGGCGTCCTGCACGCCCAGCACGGTGAACCCGGCCTTGTGGGCAGTGGAAGCGGCGTAAATGGCGTCCTCGCACACGGCGCAGGCGGCGGGGTCGGCCCCGCCCAGCCGGTGCATGCACTCGAAGAACACCTCCGGGCGGCTCTTGTGCAGCACGCCCTGCGCCTCCACGATGAAGGAAAAATAGTCCGCGATGCCCAGCCGGGTGAGCACGGTGCGGCACTGGTCGGCCCAGGTGTTGGAGCACAGGCACAGCCGGGCCCCCTCGGCCCGCAGCTTTGCCAGCAGGGTGCGCACACCGGGCTTCAGGTCCACCGTTTCGTACAGCTGGGCGATCACGTCCCGCATCACGTCGTAATATTCCGCCTCGGTCAGGGGCAGGTCGTATTCTCGGATGAGGTAGCGGGCACCGTCGGCCATGCCCATGGTCAGCAGCACGTCGTTCAGGTCTGCTTTGGGCGTGCGGCCATAGCGCTGCAGCAGCGCCAGCGGGGCACCCCGCCACACCACGGTCATGCTGTCGGTGAGGGTGCCGTCCATATCAAAGATCCATTGCTTGCAGCGCATGGGGCAAAGTTCCTCCTTCAAGATGATTCCTGCCCAGTATACCACGGATCTTAGCCGTATAAAAGCCGTGAGAAACCAAAAAACGGGGAGAAATTTTCCGGAAAATATGGTATAATTTCAGCAAAGACAGACAGGGAGGCAGGCAGTATGGAAAACCAAACCACTCCGTGCAAAGCGCTGGTGCTGGCCGGCGGCGGAGCACGCGGCAGCTATCAGGTGGGCGTGTGGAAGGCTCTGATGGAGCTGGACTGGCACCCGCAGATCATCACCGGCACCAGTGTGGGCAGCCTGAACGGTGCCATGTTCGTGCTGGACCTGTACGAGGTGGCGCGGGATATGTGGCTGACCATCCGCAGCAAGGATGTGATGGAGCTGCCCGAAGAAAACGCCGACCTGTCGGCCCTGCACAGCTTTCTGCGCAGCGTGGTGAAGGCCGGCGGTATGGACGTCTCGCCGCTGGAAGAGATCGTGGAACGGGTGCTGGACGAGGACGCGCTGCGCCGCGCCAACATCCGCTTTGGCCTTGTCACGGTGGAGCAGCGGGGCCTGAAAGCCCGGGAGCTGACGCTGGACGAGATCCCGCAGGGCCGCGTGAAGGATTACCTCATGGCCTCGGCGGCCTGCTTCCCTGCCCTGCGGGCGCGGGATATCGACGGGGTCAAGTTCCTGGACGGCGGCTACAGCGACAACATGCCCACCGGCCTTGCCAAAAAGATGGGTGCTGACGAGTTGGTGTGCGTGGACCTGGAGGGGGTGGGCATCACCCGCCCCAACCTCACCGGTCTGCCCACCACCATGGTGCGCAGCTACTGGGAGCTGGGCGACATCCTGCACTTTGACCCCGATACCGCCCGCCGCAATGTGGAGCTGGGTTATTACGACACCCTGCGGGCCTTTGGCCGGGTGCGGGGCTGCGCCTATGCCGTGGACAACGGCCCGGACAGCAGCGCCGATGCTGCCGCGTTCCGGGCACGGTTCGACGCGGTGCAGAAGGCCGTGCGGGAGAAATACCCCGTGACCCTTACCGCAGACGCCGCCCTGCTGCTGGCCCGGATGAAGGACGCTGAGCTTGCCCCGCTGGAAACCGTGGCCGAGGACGTGGGGGTAGACCCCACGGTGTACTACACCACCCGGACGCTGGAACAGGCGTTCCTGGAGCATTGCGACCCGGCGCGCATGGCCGGGTTCGCCCCGTTGTTTGCAGGCAGCGCGGACGCGGGCCGGGCGGCGCTGGCAGCCCTGCTGCCCAATACATTCTTGCAGGCGCTGGTCTGGCAGGCCCTGACCGCGCCGGAACTGCCGGAGGTGACCGAACATGAAGATCTGTAAAGGTGTTTCTGCGTCCCCGGGCCTTGTGCTGGGGCAGGTGAGCCGGTTGGAACGCCATGTGGAAACGTTCAGCACCGGGCCCTTTGACCCGGAACGGGAGCTGCGCCAGCTGGAAGATGCGGTGCGCACCGCCCAGAGCGAGCTGGACTCCATGGCAGAGCGGGCCGCTTCCACCGAGCAGGCCATCCTGCAGTTCCAGAGCATGATGCTGGACGACGAAGGCATGATGAACGAGGTACGGTTCTGCATCAAGGCAGGCATCAGCGCCGCCGCCGCCATGGACAAGGTGGGCCAGCGTTACGCCGACCAGCTGGCCAACATGAAGGACAACCCCTACATGCAGCTGCGCAGCGTGGACATTCTGGATGCCACCAGCCGGGTGATCAACATTCTGGGCAACCGCCCCCGGATGTGGCTGGCGCTGGACCACCCGGTGATCCTGGCCGCCGACCGCCTGATGCCCACCGACCTGTTCAGTGTGCCCTCCGGCATGATCCTGGGCGTCGTCACCACCGAGGGCAGCGGCCAGAGCCATGCCGCCATCATCGCGCGGGCCATGAACATCCCCGGCATCGTGCAGGTGGGGCCGGAGTTCCTGGATGACTGCGACGGCCGCACGGTCATTCTGGACGCCACCAAGGGCGAATGCATCCTGGACCCGGACGCGGTGGCCCGCCAGCAGGCAGAGGCCCGCATCTGTGAGCTGCAGCGTGAAAACGAAGAAATGCGGGTGCTGGGCCGCCAGCCCGGCTACACCCGGGACGGCGCAGCCTTTGAGCTGCTGGCCAACTGCTTTGGCCCGGAGGACATCGACACTGCCATGCAGTCCGGTGCCCGGGGCGTGGGCCTGCTGCGCAGCAGCTACATGATGCTGCCCGGCCGCATTCTGGACGAGCAGGAGCAGTTCTACTTCTATTCTTCCTGCCTTGCAGCGGCACAGGGCTGCCCTGTGACCGTGCGCACCTTCGATTTTGGCGCCGACCGTACCATGGCGGACGCCTATCAGGGGGTGCAGTCCTCCAAGCTGGGGCTGCGGGGCATCCGCAACAGCCTGCGCCAGCCCCGCCAGTTTGAGACCCAGATCTGCGCCCTGCTGCGCGCCGCCGCCCGGGGCCCGCTGCGGGTGATGTTCCCCATGGTGACCGACGTGGAGGACTGGGACGCCGCCATGCACATCGTGGAGCACTGCCGCCAGAGCCTGCGGGAGCGGGGCGTGCCCTTCAACGAAAAGACCCCCTTCGGCGTCATGCTCAGCGTGCCGTCGGCCTGCCTGACCGCGGAGGAATTCGTGGCCCACGGGTGCGATTTTCTGGTCATCGGCACCAACGACCTGACCCAGTACACCCACGCCGCCGACCGGGAGCTGGCCAGCGCCGAGCGCTATTACCGCCCGGCCAGCCCGGCCATGAAAAAGCTCATCGCCATGGTCATGGAGACGGCAAAGGCCGGCAACGTGCCGGTGACCATCTGCGGCCTGGCCGTGGGCAACCCGGTGAACACGGTGCAGTACCTGCAAATGGGCCTGCGCAGCTTCTCGGTGAGCCCGCAGAACCTGCTGCGTACCAAAAAGACCCTGCTGGAAGCCGACGCCCACCCGGACGACACCGAGCTGGAATAAAGCGATAAAAGAAAGGGGCTGCTGCACGCTGTGCAGCAGCCCCCTTTGTTTGGGGAACCTGCCGTGCAGCTTGCGGAATGCACAGCAGGAGGAGATGGCTTTTATAAAAATGGTTTCTCAGTTCATGCGGCGGTTCTTGCGGTTCAGCACAAAGCCTGCGGCCAGCAGGAACATGCCGCTGAGGGCACTGCCCACCACCGCCAGCCAGTTTGCACCGGTCTGGGGCAGAACGGCAGCAGCAGCGGGAGCAGCAGCAGCGGCTTCCGGTTTTGCATTCGGCGTCACGTTCTGTGCGGCTGCCGGTACGGCAGCAGTGTCAGCGGTGGTGTCTGCGGCGAGCGTGTCAGCCGGTGCAGTGCCGTCCTGTGCAGGGGCATCCGGGGTCACAGGGGCCGGGGTGGTGCCGTCCGGCTGTTTGGGGGTGTCCGGCTTGTTGGGGGTGTCAGGCGTGTCGGGGGTGCTGGGCGTGACCCACACGGTTTTGGGCAGCACCACATGTTTGGTCTGCCCGCACTTGTCGATGCCACAGATGTAGTCTGCATAGCCGTCCTTATTCGGCGTGGGCTCTACGACCTTGACCAGCTGCCAGTCGTGCAGGTCCTCGTCCTTCAGCTTGGTGATGTCAACAATTTCGGGGTGCTCTTCCATGTACTTGCGGTTGTGGACGACCTTGGTGAGGGTGCCGCCTTTGATGGTGTGGCGATACTGGTGATCCCAATGGACGGAATCATTTTTTGTTTCCGGCAGGACAAGTGCTTCTTTGTCGACAGTACCATTATTATAGCAATTGACGATGGCAGAGTTGCGTTCGCCAAAGTTGGAGGAACCGTCTGCATGGTAGCTGGCGTCGTCAGCGGGGATATATGTGTGATGACTATGAGCGGAACCAATCGCAGTACCGGAGCCTTTTCCATAAATGTATGCGTTGACAACGGTATCACCGGTGCTGCTATTGATGTTGACGTTACAGGTAGCGTGATTGTCGCCATCGCTATACACGTCGAAAATATTGCCACCAATCGCAGGGCTGACGTCGTGGGTTCCATCATTTGGGTAGGAAGGACTATCAGAACCAAAGGAGTTGATCGCATTTACGGTGCCGCCGGTAATGTTGATGGTTGTTGTGCTATCATTGCGACAGAAAGCATTTCCAATCGCAGGAACATCATAGGAGCTGATGGCAGTAACGTTGGCATTTTCTTCAATATTGATCGTGAGGTTATTAACAGAGCCGTGATAACCGGTACCGATGGCGCAGCCTTTTTGACTGGTTTCTGCATGTACGGTGGCATTCCCGGAGATCGTAATGGCTGTAGTCGGAATGGTTGTAGCAGAGCTATCCCAGCCGTTGCCCATACCGCCATCACCAATGGCGGAACCCCAAGTACCGTAAGCATCAACAACGGCATCGTCCGTAATGGTGATGCTATTTCCACCAGTGGCACCGCCGCCGATCGCAGCACCCTCCGCACTGGCGGCAGTAACATGGGCATTGCCCTTAATGCAGATGTTCTTGGCGGTACCGCCGTGGAGTCTGCCGCCGCCGCCAATGCCGGCACCGCCACCATGTCCACCAATGGCAGTGATCTCGCCGCCGGTGATGGTAATGTTGGATGTATCACCTAGGTCTTCCGCACCGCCGCCGATGGCGGCGGTTTCATGGTAACCGCCTGCCAGCAGCGTGCCGGTAGTGTCCGCATCGGTACCGGTCTTTTTAGAACCATCATCGTTCAAATCGTCCTTGATGGTCAGGGTGCCGGTGCCGTATTTGTCCGCTTTTTCGATGGCGGCGTGTTCTTCGTGCCAATCGTTCTTAACCAGAACGGTGTTGTCGCCGTTCAGCTCAAGGTTGGTGTCGCCATCGCCCTTTATTTCGATCGCACCGGACTTGGCATCGGAGGTATTAACTTCAATGTGCACATCCTGCAGGGTCACATTGGCGGTGTTGCCCTCTTTGGCGTCAATGGTGACGGTGTTGGAAGTGGGCTTGGTCTCGCCGGTGGTCTCGGTCTCGTCGGTGGTCTCGGTCTCGTCGGTGGTCTCGGTCTCGTCGGTGGTCTCATTTTTGGTGGTCAGGGTGATGTCGGAATCTTCGCGATCACGAATGTCTTTTCCCTCGCCATCCTTCACGCAGAGGTTGTTGTCCTTATCCTCCCACTGGGTGATATACTGCTTGCCGCCCTCGGCAAGGATGTCCACACTGCCCTTGTTCAAATCGTAAGTGTCCGCAAACGCCGCTGTGGCGATGGACGAGACCATTGCCATCAACGCAGCCGTAGACAGCACCCGCAAGGCAAGCTGTTGTTTCACGTTTTTCCGCATTGCAAAACCCTCCAAACAAAAAAACTTATAGAGACGTAAACGTTACCGGGAACGATGCCGAAAACCGACAAAACCCGGGATTTCAGGGCAGAAAAACACATAGCCGTGCATTTTCATGCCCGGCGTCTCTTTGTAGCGCAAGTATAGTACTGTGCCGTGGAGAATGTCAAGGCAAAATGCTGAATTTTCGGGGGGGGGGTATGCAATTTTGTGGAACGAGCACAAAATAAGCTGAAAATTTGCGACAGAATGACAGGGCAAAACTGCACAAAAATCCGGGAGATTTTATACGGGGCAAAAAATAAAAAATGGGCCCGGGAAAGCCCCCAGACTTTCCCGAACCCGTGGGTCGGAATTTTTCTTTTATGGAAGGTGCGCCGCCCGCCGGAGCCCCGGTTATTCCAGATTGCCGGTCAGGGTCATCACGGCGGCGAGCACGGCCAGCGGGGCGGTCTCGCACCGCAGGATGCGGGGGCCAAGGCCAACCGTTTTGGCTCCGGCTTTGGCGGCCATTTCGGCCTCCTCGGCGGCAAAGCCGCCCTCGGCTCCGGTCACGATGGCGATCTTCCGCTTTTTGCCGTCGGCGGGTGCTGCCTCGGCCAGCAGCTGGCGCACCGGCGCGCCGCCGCACTCGTAGCAGAACAGCACCAGGTCGTACTGGTCAAAGGTGCGGCACACGGCCCCGAAGTTGGGCAGCGGCAGGGCCACGTCCGGCAGCACGCCCCGGCCGCACTGCTTGGCGGCTTCCAGCGCGATGCGGTTGTAGCGCTCGTTCTTCTGCTCCTCTTTTTTGGGGGCGGCCACACAATACCGGCTGAAAAAGGGCACCACATGGGCGGCCCCCAGTTCCACGCCGTGCTTGATGATCTGCTCCAGCTTGTCCTGTTTGGGGTAACCGGCCAGCAGGGTGACCTCCACGCTGGGCTCGGCGGCGCTGGGGTAGCCCGGCTCTACCGAGAATTCCACGCAGTCATCCCCGAAGCCGGTGATGGTGGCGGTGTATTCCACGGCGCTGCCGTCGCATAGAATGACAGTATCGCCCATGCGGGCACGCATCACGCGGGCCAGATGATGGGCATCGGTGCCGCGCAGCACAGCCGTGCCGTCGGCGATCTCAGTGGTAAAATAACGGTGCGGCATAGTTCCTCCTGAAACATCCTCGCCCTCTCAGTCACCTACGGTGACAGCTCTCCCAGAGGGAGAGCCAAGAACGTTGCGGTCAGGCTCTTGCCTCTCCCTTTGGGAGAGGTGGCATTGCGTCAGCAATGACGGAGAGGGCGAGCCTGCTCTATAATTTCACGCCTTCTTGCAGACGATGCACTCCCAGCCGCGCTTCTCCTTCACTTCCACAACGGCAAGGCCGGCGGCTTCCAGCCCGGCGATCACCTCGTCCTTGCGGCTGTCGATGATGCCGCTGGCAATAAAGGTGGCACCGTCGGCCATCAGGCCGGGCACGGCGGGGGCCAGGCTGAGGATGGCGTTGGCCACGATGTTGGCGGTGATGATGTCGTATTTGCCGCTGGCCTTGTCGGACAGGTCGCCCACCAGCACGGTCAGCTTATCCTGCACGCCGTTCAGGGCAGCGTTCTCCCCGGCGGTGCGCACGGCTACGGGGTCGATGTCCACGCCCTCGGCCACGGCGGCACCCAGCTTCAGGGCCGCAATGGCCAGGATGCCGCTGCCGGTGCCGATGTCCAGCACCCGCTCGCCGCCCTGGACCCGCTCGTCCAGCGCTTCCATGCACAGGCTGGTGGTCTCGTGGCCGCCGGTGCCGAAGGCAAGGCCGGGGTCCAGCACCAGCTTGACGCGGTCGGTGTCGTACTCCTGCCAGGAGGGCACCACGGCCAGCCGCTTGCCGATCTCCAACGGGTGGTAATACTTGCGCCAGCCGTTCTGCCAGTCCTCCTGCTCCACACCCTCGGTCTCCACGGTGTAGGCGATGCCGGCAGCCTCCATGCGGGCAGAGATCAGGGCCAGGGTCTCCACGGGGGAAGCGCCCGGCTCCAGATACATGTGGATGATGACCAGGTCGCGGGGCTTGTCCAGCAGCTCCTGCTCGATCAGATCCACATGGGCGATCTCGGCCACCTGCTGCTCGATGTCGCTGTAATCTTCGATATAGATGCCGCCCTCGGCGATCATGGTGGCAACGGCTTCGGCGTTGTCGGCGTCGGACTTGGCCACGGTCAGGCGGATGTCGGTCCATTCCATGGGGAAAACCTCCTTCAAAATTCTGTGTTTCCTTATAATAGTATAGTACCCGATTCCCGTCTGGGATGCAAGCCTTTGGGCAAAATGTCGGAGAAAAGAAAGGATTTTTCAACATAAAGCCGAGGATTGTACACGAAAACCAAAAAATGTTCACGCAAAATACGCAAATAAGGACTTTTGACGCAATTTGATAGATTTATCGCGGAAAGGACTTTCCTTTTTTGCAAAAGTATGTTAATATTCTATTACGGAATTATGGACGGCTTACAACCAGAGACTGTCTGTAAACACAAACATATTCTTTAAGGAGGAATGTGCTTTATGATGAAGTATCTCCAGAAACTGGGCAAGGCACTGATGCTTCCCGTCGCTGTGCTGCCGATCTGCGGCATCCTGATGGGTCTTGGTTATGCCCTCGCTCCGGGCGTTATGGGCGTTCCCGGTGCACCGACTTCCGGCGCAGCATACACCGTTGGCTTCCTGCTGGTCAAGGCAGGCGGCGCTCTGATCGATAACATGGCATGGCTGTTTGCCATTGGTGCCGCTGTCGGCCTTGCTGACAACGACGGCACCGCAGGTCTGGCCGGTCTGGTCAGCTTCCTGATGATGCAGCAGCTGCTGAACCCCGGCGTGGTCAGCATGGTGCGCACCCTGGAAGAGGGCACCGCTACCTACATCGCCTTCCAGAAGGTGGCCGGCAACTCCTTCATCGGCATCCTGGCCGCTATTGTGGGTGCTGCCTGCTACAACAAGTTCAAGAACACCCAGCTGCCTGACTGGCTGGCATTCTTCTCCGGCAAGCGTTTCGTTGCCATCGCTACCGGCCTGATCTCCATCCTGGTGTCCGTCGTTCTGCTGTTCGTCTGGCCCGTCATCTTCGACGCACTGGTCGCCATCGGCAACGGCATCGCTGGCATGGGCGGCATCGGCGCTGGCATCTACGCCTTCCTGAACCGTCTGCTGATCCCCACCGGCCTGCACCACGCTCTGAACAACGTGT
>CABQHF010000019.1 GCA_902463905.1 uncultured Faecalibacterium sp.
CCCAGACCATGGTCGCTAAGATCGACGACGACACCTATCAGGTTCAGGTCGTGTCCTGGTACGACAACGAGAACTCCTACACCTCTCAGATGGTTCGTACCATTAAGTACTTCGCTGAGAACTGCTAATTACAGCTTCTCACTGAAAAGTGCCTGAGGTGAACGTACCGGGCCGGGCGACCGGTTCAGGTACGGCAACGTAAATCGTTGAACTGCACCCTTTTCTCTGCATTCTGTGGGGAAAAGGGTGTTTTTGTTTGTCCGGGTGGATCTTGATCAGAGCATAGGCAGCAGAAGCCGACTGCTTTTGCTAAGCGGGAAACGGCCCGGCGGGGCAGGCACACGGCCCACAAAAACAGGCGTACAGCGTGGTTTGCACCCGGTTCGGTCAAAATAGACACATTTTGGAACAACCACAGGAAATGTTTGTTAAACAATTATCTATCCTGCATTCTTGCATTGTACACAGTTTTTGTTTATAATAGTAGCAAGCGGGGCAGGGATGCCCCCTGATAAGCGAGCGAAACTCTAGTTCAGAAATCAAAACTTGAGAGGAGTTTATTACCATGGGTTTAGGTAAGAAGACGATCGACGATCAGAACTACTGCGGCAAGAAGGTGCTTGTCCGCTGCGATTTCAACGTCCCGATGAAGGACGGTGTCATCACCAACGAGAACCGCATCAACGCAGCTCTGCCCACCATCCAGAAGCTGGTCAATGATGGCGCAAAGGTCATCCTGTGCAGCCACCTGGGCAAGCCCAAGAACGGCCCCGAGGCTAAGTTCAGCCTGGCTCCCGTTGCTGTGGCTCTGAGCGCAAAGCTGGGCAAGACCGTTGTGTTTGCCGATGACGACACCGTCGTGGGCGACAACGCAAAGGCTGCTGTGGCCGCTATGAACAACGGCGACGTCGTCCTGCTGCAGAACACTCGTTTCCGCAAGGAAGAGACCAAGAATATGCCTGAGTTCAGCCAGGATCTGGCTTCTCTGGCTGATGCTTATGTGGACGACGCTTTCGGCAGCTGCCACCGTGCACACTGCTCCACCGCAGGCGTCACCGACTACATCAAGGACACCGCTGTCGGCTACCTGATGGAGAAGGAGATCAAGTACCTGGGCAACGCCGTGAACGATCCCGTCCGTCCCTTCACCGCCATCCTGGGCGGCGCTAAGGTCGCTGACAAGCTGAACGTCATCTCCAACCTGCTGGAGAAGGTCGATACCCTGATCATCGGCGGCGGCATGGCTTACACCTTCGTCAAGGCTCAGGGCTACGAAGTGGGCAAGAGCCTGTGCGATGACTCCAAGCTGGACTACTGCAAGGAGATGATGGCCAAGGCTCAGGAGAAGGGCGTCAAGCTGCTGCTGCCCGTCGATGCTGTCTGCATCAAGGACTTCCCCGATCCCATCGACGCACCCGTTGAGACCACCGTTGTGCCCGTCACTGCGATCCCGGCAGACATGGAAGGCTGCGACATCGGCCCTGAGACCATGAAGCTGTTTGCTGACGCCGTCAAGGCTTCCAAGACCGTTGTCTGGAACGGACCCATGGGCGTGTTCGAGAACCCCACTCTGGCAGCCGGCACTCTGGCTGTTGCCAAGGCTATGGCTGAGAGCGACGCTACCACCGTCATCGGCGGCGGCGACAGCGCAGCAGCTGTGCAGCAGATGGGTCTGGGCGACAAGATGACCCACATCTCCACCGGCGGCGGCGCTTCTCTGGAGTATCTGGAGGGCAAGGAGCTGCCCGGCATCGCAGTCATCCAGAACGCATAATTTTTTCCGGCATCAGGATGGGTGCGGCGGCTGCAACGCCGCCGCACCTTTTTGTTTGTAGAAGGTAAATAAAGGAGATAGAGTATCATGGATAAGGCAAAGCGCAAGGCTATTATTGCTGGCAACTGGAAGATGAACAAGACCGCCTCCGAGGCTGCTGTTCTGGTGGACGAGCTGGTGCCCGCCGTGCAGGACGCAGGCTGCGAGGTCGTCATCTGCACCCCCTACACCGACCTGGTCACCGCTGTGGAAAAGACCAAGGGCACCAACATCCATGTGGGTGCCGAGAACGTCCACTTCGAGAAGTCCGGTGCTTTCACTGGTGAGATCAGCGCCGACATGCTGGTGGATCTGGGCGTGGAGTATGTCATCGTGGGCCACTCCGAGCGCCGTCAGTATTTCGCAGAGACCGACCAGACCGTTAACAAGCGCGCTCTGGCAGCCCTGAACGCTGGCCTGAAGGTCATCATCTGCGTGGGCGAGAGCCTGCAGCAGCGCGAAGAGGGCGTGACCGAGGAGCTGGTGCGCATGCAGACCAAGATCGCTCTGCGTGACGTGACCGCTGAGCAGATGGCCAATGTGGTCATCGCTTACGAGCCCATCTGGGCCATCGGCACCGGCAAGACCGCTACTGCGGACCAGGCGGAGGAAGTCTGCGGCCAGATCCGCAAGGTCATCGGCGAGGTGTACGGCGAGGCCGTGGCTGAGGCTACCACCATCCAGTACGGCGGCAGCATGAACGCCAAGAACTGCGAAGAGCTGCTGAGCAAGAAGGACGTGGACGGCGGCCTGATCGGCGGTGCCTCCCTGAAGGCTCCCGACTTTGCTGTCATCGTCAACGCAGCCACCAAGGGCTAACTTTTAGATAAGGCTCTCCCATGGAGAGTTGCCGCCGCAGGCGGCTGATGAGGGGAAGTTGCGGGTGTGCCTGCCTGAAAAAGCGCATTCCGCAGCTTGCTCTCATTTGTTGTTTTGCGGCAGAGGCTATATTCGTTCCCAAAGATAAAGGAGATTCAATTTTATGGCAAAGAAACCTGTTCTTCTGTGCATCATGGATGGCTTCGGCTGGGTGCCGGGCGAGACCTACGGCAACGCTGTGGTCGCTGCAAAGACCCCCCATCTGGATGCTCTGATGGCAAAATACCCCATGACCACCATCGAGGCTTCCGGCATGGCTGTCGGCCTGCCCGACGGCCAGATGGGCAACTCTGAGGTCGGCCACACCAACATGGGCGCCGGCCGCATCGTGTACCAGCAGCTGACCCTCATCACCAAGTCCATCCAGGACGGCGAGATGTTCAAGAACCCGGTGCTGGTCAAGAACATGAAGGCCGCCATCGACGCCGGCAAGGCCATCCACCTGATGGGCCTGGTGGGCACCGGCGGTGTGCACAGTCACGCTGACCACTGGTTCGGCGTGCTGGAAATGGCCAAGCACATGGGTGCCAAGGAAGTTTACCTGCACTGCATCACCGACGGCCGCGACACCGATCCCCACGACGGCAAGCACTTCCTGGCTGACCTGCAGGCCAAGCTGGACGAGCTGGGCATCGGCAAGATCGCCAGCGTTTCCGGCCGTTACTATGCAATGGACCGTGACAACAACTGGGATCGTGAGGAGAAGGCCTATGCTGCCTTCGTCTACGGTGAGGGAAACCACGCTGCCAACGCCGCCGAGGCCATCGAGGCTTCCTACGCTGCCGACAAGACCGACGAGTTCGTTTTGCCCTGCGTCACCTGCGAGGGCGGCCGCGTGCAGGACGGCGACACCGTTATCTTCATGAACTTCCGCCCCGACCGTGCCCGCCAGATGACCCGTATCTTCTGCGATGACGACTTCAAGGGCTTCGAGCGCCGCGGCGGCCGCAAGCAGGTGCACTACGTCTGCATGGCCGAGTACGATGCCACCATGCCCAACTGTGAAGTGGCCTACCCGCCGGTGGAACTGAAGAACGTTCTGGGCCAGTACCTGTCTGAGAACGGCAAGACCCAGCTGCGCATCGCCGAGACCGAGAAGTACGCACACGTTACCTTCTTCTTCAACGGCGGCGTGGAGGCTCCCTACGAGGGCGAGGATCGTTGCGTCATCCCCAGCCCGAAGGTAGCAACCTACGACCTGAAGCCGGAGATGAGCGCCCCCGAAGTGGCTGCCGAGTGCGTCAAGCGCATCGAGAGCGGCAAGTACGATGTGGTGATCCTGAACTTCGCAAACTGCGACATGGTGGGCCACACCGGCGTGTTCGACGCTGCCGTCAAGGCTGTTGAGGCTGTGGACACCGCTGTGGATCAGGTGGTATCTGCTGTGCTGAACGCCGGCGGCTGCGCCTTTATCACCGCCGACCACGGCAACGCCGAGAAGATGATGAACCCGGACGGCACCCCCTTCACCGCCCACACCACCAACGTGGTGCCCTTTGTGGCTGTTGGCTGCGGCGACGTGAAGCTGCGCGAGGGCGGCTGCCTGGCCGACATCGCACCCACCATGCTGCCCTACATCGGCCTGCCTGTCCCGGCAGAGATGACTGGCAAGAGCATCATCGTGGAGTAAATCAAATCCTTTTAAAAAGCGGAGTGGCTGCGGTCGCTCCGCTTTTCTTTTTGCCCCGCCCGTGATACAATAAATAGGAATATGCATTGAGGGAGACTGAGCGGATGGAATCAACGCGCAAACAAATCGTACTGGGCATTCTGGCCCATGTGGACTCCGGCAAGACCACCCTGTCGGAAGCCATGCTCTACCGCGCCGGTGTGACCCGCCGCCTGGGCCGGGTGGATCATAAAGACGCTTTTCTGGACACCGACGCGCTGGAAAAGGCGCGGGGCATCACCATCTTTTCCAAGCAGGCGCTGCTCACGGCGGGCAGTACCGGCATCACCCTGCTGGACACCCCCGGCCATGTGGATTTTTCCACCGAGACGGAGCGCACCCTGCAGGTGCTGGATTACGCGGTGCTGGTGGTCAGCGGCACCGACGGCGTGCAGAGCCATACCGAGACGCTCTGGCGGCTGCTGCGGCGCTACCATGTGCCCACTTTTGTGTTCGTGAACAAGATGGACCTGCCCGGCATGGAGCGGCAGGAGCTTCTTGCCCAGCTGAACCGGCGCCTGGGCGAAGGCTTTGTGGATTTCGGCGCAGAGCAGGCCGACCGGGACGAGGCACTGGCCCTGTGCGACGAAAACCTGATGGACCGGATGCTGGATGCCGGACAGCTGCAGGACGCCGACCTCATCCCTGCCATTGCGCGGCGGCATGTGTTCCCGTGCTGGTTCGGGGCGGCCCTTAAGCTGGAGGGCGTGGATGCCCTGCTGGACGGGCTGGACCGTTACACCCGCCCGGCTCCGGCGCTGGAAGCCTTTGGTGCCAAGGTGTTCAAGGTGTCGCAGGACGAGCAGGGCGCGCGCCTGACCTGGCTGCGGGTCACCGGCGGGGAACTGAAGGTGAAAGCCCAGCTTACCGGCGAAGCGGACGGCGAGCCCTGGGCCGAAAAAGCCAACCAGCTGCGGCTGTATTCCGGTGCCAAGTACACGCTGGCAGAGGCCATTGGCCCCGGGCAGGTGTGTGCCGTGACCGGCCTGACCAAGGCCCGCCCCGGCGAGGGACTGGGCGCGGAGCGGGACAGTGACCTGCCGGTGCTGGAACCGGTGCTGAGCTATCAGGTGCTGCTGCCGGAGGGGGCCGACGTGCATGCGGCACTGGGCAAGCTGCACCGGCTGGAAGAAGAGGAACCCCAGCTCCATGTGGTGTGGAACGAGACGCTGGGCGAGATCCATGTCCAGCTGATGGGCGAGATCCAGCTGGAGGTGCTGCGCAGCCTGCTGGCCGAGCGGTTCGGGCTGGAAGTGGAGTTCGGCCCCGGCGGCATCCTGTACAAGGAGACCATCACCGAGCCCATGGAGGGCGTGGGCCACTATGAGCCGCTGCGCCATTACGCGGAAGTGCACCTGAAACTGGAACCCCTGCCCCGCGGCAGCGGCATGCAGTTTGCCGCCGACTGCCGGGAAGAGGTGCTGGACAAGAACTGGCAGCGCCTGGTGCTGACCCATCTGGAAGAAAAACAGCACCTTGGCGTGTTGACCGGGTCGCCCCTCACCGATGTGAAGATCACCCTCATTGCGGGCCGGGCCCACCTCAAGCACACCGAGGGCGGCGACTTCCGGCAGGCCACCTACCGCGCAGTACGGCAGGGCCTGATGCTGGCCAAAAGCCAGCTGCTGGAGCCGTGGTATGCTTTTCGGCTGGAGGTGCCCGCCGAGAACATCGGCCGCGCCATGAGCGATATCCAGCGCATGGAGGGCACCTTTGACCCGCCGGAAAGCGGGGAAGAGACGGCGGTGCTCACCGGGTTTGCGCCGGTGTCCACCATGCGCAGCTACCCCATGGAGGTGGTGAGCTACACCCGCGGCCGGGGCCATCTGAGCCTGACACTGGACGGCTACCGCCCCTGCCACAACGCGCAGGAGGTGATCGCGGCCATCGGCTATGAGCCGGAGCATGACCTCGACAACCCGGCAGATTCGGTGTTCTGCGCCCACGGGGCCGGTTTTGTGGTGCCCTGGGATCAGGTGCGCAGCCACATGCATGTGGACAGCGGCTGGGGCAAAAGCACCCGCCCGGAGCAGGAAGCGGCTGTGCCTCAGCGTCGGGCCATGGCCTACCGTGCCACGCTGGAAGAGGACGCCGAGCTGCTCAAAATTTTCGAGCGCACCTACGGCCCCATCAAGCGGGACCCGCTGGCAGCCTTCCGCCCGGTGCAGAAGCGGGAGCGCCCCGACTTTGCCGCCGAGCAGTGGGAGATCGCGCCGGAATACCTGCTGGTGGACGGCTACAACATCATCTTTGCGTGGGACGAGCTGAACGCCCTTTCCAAAGAGAGCCTGGACGCCGCCCGCCACAAGCTGATGGACATCCTGTGCAACTATCAGGGCTTCCAGAAGTGCGTGCTCATCCTGGTGTTCGATGCCTACCGGGTGCCCGGCAGCCCCGGCAGCATTGAGCAGTACCACAATATCCATGTGGTCTACACCAAGGAGGCCGAAACGGCGGATATGTTCATCGAGCGGGTCACCCATGAGATCGGCCGGAACCGCCGTGTCCGGGTGGCCACCTCCGACGGCATGGAGCAGATCATCATCCTGGGCCACGGTGCCCTGCGCGTTTCCGCCCGCATGTTCCACGAAGAAGTGCAGAACGTGGAAAAGCAGATCCGTGCCCTGGTGCAGGGGGAAGCGTGATGCTGCAATTTTCCGTTACGACCCACCCGTGAAAAAGCAATGAGAGCAGCCCGCAGGCTGCTCTCATTGCGATAAAAAATAATTTTTCCGCTGAGAATGCCCAGAGTGAAACGGAGGGCATTTCAAATCGTCCGGCCGGAGGTGCTGAGAATGGCTGTTGAAATTACCGAAGAATTTGTCTGGCAGAATATCCCCCGCCGCCCGCGGGACAGCCATAAGGGTACCTTTGGCAGTGTGCTGGCCGTGGCGGGCAGCGCATTCTACCGGGGCGCTGCACTGCTGGCCGCAGAGGGCGCATTGCGCACCGGGGCGGGCATCGTGACCCTTGCCAGTGTGGAACCGGTGGTGAGCGCCGCCGCAGCCCGCCTGCCGGAGTGCTGCCTGTGCCCCTGCAGGGCAGGGGCCGAGGGCGGTATTTCCCCGGAAAACGTGCCGCTGCTCCGGCGGCAGAAAGCAACCGTTCTGCTGCTTGGCCCCGGCCTTGGCGGCACCGCCCAGAGTGCGGCCCGCGCCGCCGAGACACAGGCCCTTGTGCAGCAGCTTTTGCCCGGTTTTGCGGGCAGTGCCGTGCTGGACGCCGACGGCCTGAACGCCGCAGCCCAGCTGCTGGCAGAAGGGGGAGCTTTCCCACACCCGGCGGGGGAGCTGATCGTCACGCCCCACCCCGGCGAGATGGCCCGGCTCACCGGCCTGTCTGCGGCACAGATCAACGCCGACCGGGAGGGCACGGCCCTGCGGTATGCGCAGGCGTGGAACGCCGTGGTGGTGCTAAAGGGTGCCCGCACGGTGGTGGCGGCCCCGGATGGGCGGGTGTGCGTGAACCCCACCGGCAACCCCGGCCTTTCCCGCGGCGGCAGCGGGGACGTGCTGGCGGGCATGAACGCCGCCCTGCTGGCCTGCCGCCTGCCCGCATATGAGGCCGCTGCCTGCGCCGTGTACCTGCATGGCGCCGCCGCCGACTGCGCCGCCGCAAAGCACGGAGAATACGGTATGCTGCCCCATGACATCCTGCCGGAACTTGGCAGGATGTTTGCGGAACATCAGCGATAAAAAAGCCTCCCCACCACAGTGGGGAGGCTTTTGCGCACTTAATCCTGCTCCAGCTCCAGCAGATACTCCTTTACTTCCAGCCCGTAGGCGTAGCCGGTGAGGGAGCCGTTGGCACCCACTACCCGGTGGCAGGGCTGGATGATGGCAATGGGGTTGCAGTGGCAGGCCCCGCCCACGGCGCGGGCGGCCTTTGGTTTGCCGAGGGCCGCGGCCAGCTGACCGTAGGTGCGCACCTCGCCGTAGGGAATCTTGTTCATCTCGGCCCAGACCGCTTTCTGGAAGGCGGTGCCTTTGGGGGCCAGCGGCAGGTCGAACTCCCGCCGTGCCCCGGCAAAGTATTCGTTGAGCTGCTCTTCGGTTTCCTGCAGCAGGGGCGTCTCGCAGACCTTGCGGGGCAGCGGCTCCAGGTCCGGCACGCCGTCCGGGCACAGCTGTACCCCGCACAGGGCGTCGTCCTCTTCCTCCAGCCGCAGGGTGCCCAGCATACTGTTGATGTACCAGACGTTCAAAAAACCAACGCTTCCTTTCTGGCCAGAATGTGCTATACTGATGGTATCTTAACACAAAATCAGCCATGAGGAAAGGGGCGTTTGCGTTTATGGTACAGGCATTGGAAGAGATTCTGGCAAAGAGCAGCCGCATCGTCTTTTTTGGCGGGGCGGGAGTGTCCACCGAGAGCGGCATCCCGGATTTCCGCAGTGTGGATGGGTTGTATCACCAGAAATACGACTGCCCGCCGGAGACCATTCTCAGCCACACCTTCTGGGAACAGAACCCGGAAGAGTTCTACCGGTTTTACCGCGATAAGCTCATTGTAAAGGGAGCCAAGCCCAACGCCGCACACCTGCGTCTGGCAAAGCTGGAAAAGCAGGGCAAGCTGAAGGCCGTGGTCACTCAGAACATCGACGGGCTGCATCAGGCCGCGGGCAGCAAGACTGTGTATGAGCTGCACGGCAGCACCCTGCGCAACTACTGCACCCGCTGCGGGGCTTTTTATGATGTGGACTACATCGCCAACAGCACCGGGGTGCCCCGCTGCGAAAAATGCGGCGGCATCGTCAAGCCGGATGTGGTGCTGTATGAGGAAGGTTTGGACGAGGAAGTGCTGTCCGGCGCGGTGAACGCCATCCGCCACGCGGACACCCTCATCATCGGCGGCACCAGTCTGGTGGTGTACCCGGCGGCCGGGCTCATCCGGTATTTCCGGGGCGACCATCTGGTGGTGATCAACATGCAGCCCACCGGGGCCGACGTCCAGGCAGACCTGTGCATTGCCAAGCCCATCGGGCAGGTCCTGAGTGAGGACGTCGTGCTGGAATAAGGCAGCGCGGTTTCGAGCCGGTTCGCACCCGCTTTTCGGTATGCTGAGAGCATTCCAGAAAAGAATGGGGGAACCAAAATGATCCGGATTTGTGAGCCGCCGCGGGTGCGGCCGGTGCGGCGGTTTTCCGCCGAGGAATTCTGTTATCTGGCCAGAGGGGAAGCGGGCAGTCTTTACCGCCCCCGCAGCGAGGTGCTGCGGATGCTTACCGTAGGCGAGGTGTGCGGTGTGTGTGATGCCACTGGGGCACCGGCAGGGGCTGTGCTGCTCCAGCCGCTGAACGCCGACACCGCCCTTGCCGCTGCACTGCGGGCCTGGGCAGGCTGGCGCGGCGTGGAGGGTGGGCAGTTCCTCACGCCGCCGGTGCTGCTCCAGCCCGATGCCGCCGAACCACTGCTCCGGGCGGCCTTTGCCCGTGCGGAGCACCTTGCCCGCGGCGGGCGGGTGCTGGCAGTGCTGGAATGCACCGCCCTGTCTGACGCACTGCTGCCGCTGTATCTCCGGCTGGGGCTTGCGCTGCGTGCCCTGCGCCCGCTGAACAGTCTGGCACCCTGCTTTGTGCTGGCCGCCGGCTGCGCACCCAGAGAGGCGGCACCGGTGTGGGTGCCGCTGCAGGACCGGGCCCATCTGGCCCGACTGCTGGCGGGCGGATATGCGGCGCTGGACAGCCGCCAGACAGCCGCGCAGGAAACGCTGCTGGCCATGTATCCGGCGTAACAACAAGAACGTGAACAGGAAAGGAAAAAACATGAAGGCAGTCATTCTGGAAAGTTATGTGATGGAGCCGGAAGATCTGGACTGGTCCGGCGTGAAGGCGCTGGTGCCCGACACCGTGAGCTATGTGCGCACCGCCTATGAGGAGATCGCGCCCCGCATCGGGGACGCAGATCTGGTGCTGCTGAACAAGTGCCGCATCGACGAGAACATTCTGGCCCAGTGCCCGAATCTGAAGTGGGTGGGCATCATCGCAACAGGCACCGACAATCTGGATCTGGAAGCCTGCCGTCGCCATGGCGTGGCCGTGGCCAATGTGCCGGGCTACTCCACCTACAGCGTGGCGCAGATGACCTTCAGCCTGCTGCTGGCCATCTGCCAGTGCGCCGAGCGCTACAACCGTGCCATGAAAGCGGGCTGCTGGCAGCTGGATATTCCGGCGGAATACGGCCTGCTGCCCCAGATGGAACTGATGGGCAAGACCTTTGGCGTGTACGGCTACGGCAGCATCGGCCGCCAGACGGCCCGCATCGCCCGTGCCTTTGGCATGCAGGTGCTGGTGTGCACCCGCACTGTGCGCCCGGAGTACGCGGCGGACGGGGTGGAGTTCGTGGACTTTGACACCCTGCTGGCCCGCAGCGATGTGCTGAGTCTGCACTGCCCGGCCACCCCTGCTACGCGGGGGCTTATCAATGCCGGGGCGCTGGCCAGGGCAAAGCCCGGCATGATCCTGCTGAACACCGCCCGCGGTGCGCTGGTGGACGAGGAAGCTGTGGCGGACGCGCTGCAGAGCGGGCAGATGGCCTATTATGGAGCTGATGCCTTTGGCACTGAGCCGCTCCCGCAGGAAAGCCGCCTGCGCAGCCTGCCCAACGCCATCCTCACGCCGCACATCGCCTGGACCACCAAAGAGGCTCTGCAGCGGCTGATGGACATCACCACCCGCAATCTGAGCACCTGGCTGGACGGCTGCGGAGAGCACATCGTGAACGGCTGAACTTTATCCTGAAAAAGGAAGCCCGGAGGCGTTTTATCAGCGTCTCCGGGCTTTTTATGCGAGAGGGTCAGTCGATGGTGGTCTTGGTGCGGCCCACGCCCAGCACAGCGGTGCTGATCTTTTTCCAGCTGCTGCAGCCGCACACCCCGTCCACCGAGAGACTGGTGCGCCGTTGGTAGCCGCGCAGGGCCTCCTCGGTGCGGGCACCGAACACGCCGTCGATGCGGCTGCCGGTCTGGTAGCCCAGGGTGGAAAGGGCGTCCTGCAGGATCATCACATAGCAGCCCCGGCTGCCCCGCCGCAAAGTGGGGTAGCCTGCCGTGGTGCCGCTGCAGGCAGGGGTGCCGTAGCGGCGATCCATGTGCACCCAGGTGGGGGTCTGGCTCAGGGGCTCCACATAGCCCCAGGCACCGGTGCCCCGTGCCGCATTGTAAATGGCGGTGCGCTCGGTCAGGGTCAGGCTCTGGCCCACATCAAGGGACACGCCTGCATAGTGCTGGCTGCGGGTGCCGTGGCCGCCCTCCCAGATGCGGCGGAAAGCGTACCCCACCGGGATGCCTTTGCCGTATTTGCGACGGGTCAGGTTCCAGGCCTCCATGGCAGCAATGGTAGTCCACAGGGTGGGGCTGGACGATTTGCCCCGGAACTCCCGCACCCGCAGGGTGGTGCCGGTGCTGTAGGGCATGGGGTCGTTCTCGTTGAGGTTCGCGTAGGTGTACACCTTGTTTTCGTAGGCGTCATAGATCAGAAGCCTTGCCATGGCTCACTCCTCCTTGTCGCAATTGCAGCTCTGCGCCTGCAGGGCAGCCCAGGTCTCGCGGTCCACGGTGCCGGTCACCAGCAGCCCGGCACGCTGCTGTGTCAGCCGGACGGCAGCGGTTTCTTCCGGGCCGAAGCAGCGGTTCTCGGCCACATAGTCCTCGGTGCAGTACAGGCAGGAGCGCCCGTTCAGCCATGTCTCCACCTGCGCCACGTCCGGCCCCACGCTGCCCTCGCCCAGGGCGCGGCCCGGATAGGCAAGGCCCTGTGCGGCGTCCCGGTCAGGGTTGGGGGTGTGGGCGGCCAGCTGCAGGCTCAGTGCCTCAATGGCCGTCCAGGTGTCAGCATCGGCAGTGCCGGTCTGGGGCAGACCCAGCAGTGCCTGTGCGCTGCGGGTAGCTGCTGCCGTCTCGTCGGTGTACTGGTCGGAGAGGGGCGGGCTTTCCACGCTGTCAAAGTAGTAGGCGATGCGCTGCAGCAGGAGGGCGTAGTACAGCACGGCATTGCCGCTGCTGCCGACCGTGAGCGGGGTTCCGGGGTAGGGCAGACGCTTCAGCGTGACCACCGGCCCGGAACTGCGCAGCTGGCTGGCCTTGCCGTAGAGGGAGTTCCAGGTGGTGCGGCCTACGATGCCGTCCACAGTCAGCCCCGCAAAGCGCTGATAGGCCCGCACGGCGGCCTCGGTGGCCGCGCCGAACTGCCCGTCGATGGACACCGCCGGGATGCTGCTCTCGTAGGCGCTGAGCAGGTAGAGGTAGAACTGCAGCTCCCGCACCGCTGTGCCGGAAGAGCCGGTGCGCAGCACACCCGGGTACTCGCCGGGGCGCAGGGAAGAGGAAAGCAGCCGGTTGGCGATATCGTTGTACACCTCGTACAGCTTTTGCCATGTGGTGCGCCCCACTACCCCGTCTGCCGTCAGCCCGAAGTACCGCTGGAACCGCTGCACAGCCGCTGCTGTGCCAGCGCCGAATTTTCCGTCCACCGTCACGTTGGCAAGGCTCGTGTACACAGTACGGGCGATCTTGAGCCAGAACTGCACCAGCCGGACGTTCTGGCCGCTGGAGCCCTCCCGCAGGGCAGTGCCGGGGTAGGCGTTGGGGGTGCCGTTGTCGGACTGGATGCTGCGGAACTGGTCGTAGAGTTCCGTCCAGGTGGTGCGGCCCACCACACCGTCCACGGTCAGGCCGTATTTGCGCTGGAAGGCCCGCACCGCTGCGGCCGTGCCGCTGCCGAACACCCCGTCCACCGTCACCGAGGAGATAGAGGAATCGTACTGGGCAAGGGTGTTCAGCCAGAACTGCAGCTGCTCCACGGCGCTGCCGGTGGAACCGGTGCGCAGGGTGGTGCCGCCCCAGGTGCCGTCCGAGAGGGTGCCGCTGGAAGTCTCGCCCTCGCTGGTCAGCTCGGCCAGATCCTTGACCGACACATAGATATAGCTGATCTTGTACCAGGTCTGGCGGCCCACCACGCCGTCAGCGGTCAGGTTGAACTGCTTCTGGAACGCCTTGACAGTGGCGGTCATTTTGCTGCCGAACACCCCGTCCACGGTGAGCAGGCCGAGGAAGGGATAATCCTTGGTGATGCGGCTCAGCTGCCGCTGCAGGGTAAACACCGCCGTGCCGCTGTCGCCCTGCCGGAGGGGCGAGCCGGGGTAGCTCTGGGGGATGGACTGGATGTTGCTGGTGCGCACGATCTCGATATCGCTGCCGTAGTAGTAGCGCAGGATCTGCAGCGCGGAACGGCCCTGGTTGGCCAGCGTGACCGTGCCCCATTGCTTCAGCCCCGGGCAGGTGACGGACTTGCCGTCGCAGTATTCGGAGTAGTAGGGGTTCACGGTTCCACGTTTGCGCAGATAGGTGTTGAAAATATCATCGGTGATACGCGTCATTACATCAAAGACCGTGCGGCCGTGGACGTAATACTGGTCGTAGCTGGTGGAGTTGGTGATGTTGAAGGTGTAGCCCTTGCTGGGGTACCACTCGGTGTAGATGCGGTTGAGCGCCAGCGAGATCTGGCAGTGGATGTTGGCCCGCAGGGCCTGCTCCGGCCAGGTGGGGTATACCTCGCTGGAGGCGACATTGGCGATATAATCCCGGAAGGACACGGTCACGTTGCGGGCAGAAGCGGCCGGTTTGCCCAGATGCACCGTGATGTTTTTGGGGATGATCACCTTGTCCAGCACCCGGGGCGTGCAGTTTTCCACCGGCTGTGCACCGCTGCCGCCGCTGCCCGCAAACAAAGGGTGCGGCGGGATGACGATGGGCGCGTTCGGGATGTCCTTGCCTTCCTCCGTGACCGGAATCATCGCAGGCTGTGCCAGCGTTATCTGCCCGGCAAAGATCTGGATGCCCTCAATGCGTACGGTGCGGTAACCGGCCTTGGCAGCGGTCAGGCTGCACACGGCGTAGGGCCGTACGGTGGTGTTGGTTTCATCCAGCGAATAGGCGCAGGCAGGCGTGTCGATGGTCACATCCGGGGCATTGCCCTCGGCGTCGGTGATGTGCTGCACGGTAAAACCGTTGCCGCGTATGGTGAAGATCACCCCTTCCATGGGGGAGGACTGGCGGGCACCGAAGGCCTGCAGGCGTAAGATTCCGGTCATAGGCAGTTGTCTCCTTTGCTGTAAGATGCAGTGGGGTTCTCCCACAGCGTATTCCGCCCGGAGCCGCCGTGTGAATGGGGCTTTCTTTTTGTGGGCAGGGAGAGTATACTGGTATCAGAAATATGGGCCGGACAAGGGATGTGCCGGAACCGGACAAATCAAAAAAGGAGATATCAGCAATGCAGGCAACCATTCACAACGAATTTCTGACCCTGACCGTGGACACCCACGGTGCTGAGGCCGTCAGCCTGAAAAATGCGGCGGGCGAGGAGATGCTCTGGCAGGCAGACCCGGCGGTGTGGAAGCGCCATGCACCCATCCTGTTCCCCTGGACGGGCAAACTGCCCGGCGGCACCTTTGAGGCAAAGGGCAAGACCTGGAAGGGCGGCCAGCATGGCTTTGCCCGCGATCTGGAGCACACCCTGCTCAGGGCAGAGGGCGACACCATCCAGCTGGAACTGCGCGCGGATGAGGCCATCAAGGCCCAGCGCTTCCCCTTTGATTTTGTGCTTACCAGCACCTTCCGGCTGGAGGGCAAGACGGTGCATCACACCCTGCAGGTGACGAACCCCGGCACCGAGGAGCTGCGGTTTGGCATCGGCTACCACCCGGCCTTCAACATCCCCTTTGATGCAGCCCACACCACCACCGACTACGAGTTCCGCTTCGACCAGCCGGAAAGCCCCATGATCTTGGACGCACGCCCCAACGGCCTGCTGAGCGGCAAATGCTACTACCAGTGGAAGAACCAGCAGGCCATCCCGCTGACCGATGACCTGTTTGACAATGACAGCTTCTGCATGGCAGGCCTGCGGTCCCGGACCCTTGGCATCTATGAGAAGGACACCGGCCGCCACATCGAATGCAATGTGGAAGGCTACCCCTATTCGCTGATCTGGTCGGCCCCGGCAAAGCCTGTGCGCTTTGTGTGCATTGAGCCGTGGCAGAGCCTGCCCGGTGCCGAGAACGACCCGCAGGCCTGGAGCCAGCGCGCAGCAGCAGCCTGCCTTGCCCCCGGTGAGGAGTGGGCCACCACCCTGAGCACCACCTTTGAGCGGTAAAACTTATAGAACAGTAAGACCCCCGGAGCGTTTTCGCACTCTGGGGGTCTTATCATATCATAGGGTCAAAAAGCAGATGCTTAGTAGGCAACGCCCCAGTAGACCATGGTCTTGGCAGGCTTGCCGCAGCAGGGGCACACATCGCTGAGCTGCTCCTGCTCGAAGGGCATGCAGCGGCTGGACAGGCCAGCTTCTTCCTTCATCTTCATCTCGCAGGCCAGGTCGCCGCACCACATGGTCTTGATGTAGCCGGTGCCTGCCTTTGCCAGCTCCTTGACCTCGTCCATGGTGGTGGCAGCCCAGGTGCGCTTTTCGCGGTTTTCGAGGGCACGCTGGTACAGATCCTTGCGCAGGGCCTCCAGCTGGGCCGGGATGGCGGTCTCCAGCTCGTCCAGGCTCACGAACACCTTTTCGCGGGTGTCGCGGCGCACCAGCACGCACTGGTTCTTCTCCAGATCCTTGGGGCCGATCTCCAGACGCAGGGGCACGCCCTTCATCTCCCACTGGGAGAACTTCCAGCCGGGGGCGTTGTCGCTGTCGTCCAGCTTCACGCGGGCGTACTTGC
>CABQHF010000020.1 GCA_902463905.1 uncultured Faecalibacterium sp.
ATTTTTATCAGGCGCAAGGGCGCGGATGCTTTCCGCCCTGCACTTGCGGCTGGTGGCTCGTTGATGGCTTACAAGTGCCTGTCGTTATGCGATTTCTTTATCGTTCAGCATTTCTTCAAACTGTGCCATATACGCTTTGTGCTGCTTGAGGATTTTTAGCGTTTCAGTTTTGGCGTAGGAATCGTCCGGTAGCTTAGGCAAGTATCTCATCAAAAAATCAAAGTCCTGCTGAATCCGCCGGACAGCGACTTCCAGCGCGGAGTAGTTGATTCCAGAGTAGTGTGAGTAGCTCGACTGCGGAGCGGGACGGTCTTCCGGGTGCAGAATCTCGTGCACGATCTGCTTGCGGTTCGGAAAATCAGCTCTGGCGAGGCGGTGCATATCGGCATCACGGACTTTGAACTGCCCAGATAGGATTTTCTCCTGCATACCGGGTATCATCTGTTCCATGATCTCCACGCCGCGCATGAACTTTTCGGAACGGACAACGTAGGATTCGCTGACGTTGTTCCGCTCGGCGATCTGCTTGCGGATGCTCGCCTCCGCAGAGGTGAGAGGAATTGTGTCAATTTGACACAATTCCTCCTGTGCGGTTTTCTTGGCAGCAGCCGTATACTGGTTGTTACCGTTTCCACCGGGCTTCCGATGCTCCACACTGTACTGCTTTCCAATGAGGAACTTCTTCTGCTCCGGTGTGAGGTTGCGCCGCCCCAACTGGTTTTTGCAGATCCAAGCGAGAACTTCTTCCCGGCTTTCAAACGGGAGCGGCATCGTGGAGAAAGAGATTTCGGGATGTTCCTGAACGATTTCATAACGATTGTGTCCGTCAACAAGGGTGTTACCCCAGACGATCAAAGGAGAGATCAGCTTGCCTTCTTTCAAAATGTTTTCTTCAAGCTGATCGTATTCATCATCGGTCAGAGGAGGAATCTGGGACTGAAACTCCGGGTCAATTTTCAGATTGATCATACGCGCACTCCTTTATCTCTCCTGCTGCGTCTGTTTTTCCTCCCGGAAATAGGACGCAACATTCTGTTTCGCTGTTTGCAGTTTGAGCAGTTCCGCTTTCGCTTCCTTGTACTGCTCGTAGAACTTCGCCTTTTCGGAGGCCAGCTGCGCATACTCGGCTTCCAATTTTTTCAGGCTGGGCAGCATGGTGATGTTGTTTGCCTTGAAATAGGCTGCTGCCGCCCGATACTGTGTTAGCTCTGCACGATGCTGGTTTTCAAAATCGGCTGGCCGCTTGGCAGTCTTTAACTGCTGTGCGGCCTTCTTGGTGTTGGTGTAGACTGCGACATTGTAGCGCAGTTCTTTATTCGCTTTCATCCGATCTTCGATGTCTTTCGCCACATCCGACGATTCATGGAGCTTATTGATAAGTTCCTCGATTCGCTGGTTGAGCGCGTCCTCATCGGTCAAGCCCTTTTCTTGCAGAAGCAGCAGGGTCTGCGCCATGGCTTTGAGATTGAACTTTTTCGCCCAACGCTCATAGCCTGCGCACTTACCCTCGGCCAGCTTTGCCTGAATGTCGATCAGCTTTCCAATCTTGTCGGGTTTCAGTGTAACCGTGCGCTTGCGCTCGGCGTTTGCCTGCAATGCGGTAAGCACTGCTTCCTTGTCGAACTTGTCACCGAGATGTTTCGCTCGGATGAACTTCGTTCTGCCGGAAGGTAGATAACTAAATTGTCCACGACTTTCCTTGACGGTGATGCCGTACTGCCGCATGAGCTTGTCAGAAAAATCTTCAAAATTCGTGGAATGGTACAGCACAGACGAGATTTGTTTCCGCAAAATATCTTTCACGGTTTCAAACTTCTTCTGCTTGGGCTTCTGTCCAGCTGCGGTAAGGGCTGCGTTCGCACGGTCAAGTTTCATTTGTCCGCGTCGCCTTGTCCAATACTTGGCCTCGCTCACGCGCTCTTTCGAGCCGTTGAGTAGGTCAATCTGGTACAGTCCAGCACTCTCACACATTTCCATGACCTCGACACGCAGGTGCCGCATGGTCTGGGCGGTGCTGGAGTGCTTCATACCCTCGCACCAGTCGCGGGACTTCTGCATATAAGGCTTGCGTTCCACCTCGCGTGTTCGGATGCTGCCAATCACGATGTGAACATGGATATTTCCCGAATGGTTGTGTCCATCCGGGTGGGTGCAGACGATGGCAGGGTGACCGGGGAAATTTTCAGAACAAAACTTCAGGCCAAGTGCCTGCGCCTTTTCCATAGTCAATCCGTTGTCGACTGCATCGCGTGGGTCAAAGCTGATGATATATTGATGGCTCTTAATATCATCACGCTGGGTGTTCTTGCCGTACTTGCGGTTTGCCTGCAAACAAGCCGTTGCAAACGAGAAATCGCCACACTCAAGCGTATCGAGGATGTACGATTCTCGCAGCTTCGGTCTGCCTTGTTCATCCAGAAGTTGCTTTCCGGTGAACTTGTCATGCTGGTAAACCAGATAGGCTTCAATGGCGGAGTAGTCCGAGTTTTTAGAGCTGATATGCTTGAGCGTTGCCATACAGTTCACCTAGAACTTTCTCGGCGTTCAGCCGGAACGCAGTCAGGTCTGCAAGTTCGTCAAGAATTTTCGTTCGTATCTGCTCGGTGTCTGCACCGCCAGAATTGAAGTGCCTTGCAAGTTGGTTCAGGTTTCCGCCCACCTTGCTGCACTGAGCAAGCAGCGTGGAAACAGCGGTCAGTGTTTCTTCTCCGCTGTTCGCAACGATAATCTTTTTCTCAATTTTTACGTTGTGAAGTGCGCGGCGAATGAGAGTGGAGAGGGAGAGATTTAAGAGTTTTGCGGTATGTTCGAGTTCCATTTTTTCGATTTCTGTTACTCGAAACTTGATGAAGTGCGTTTTGTTGTTCGGCGTGTCGTGGTGCTGGGTCGTGCTGGGGGATGCGATGTTTTTCTTCTTCTGCATTGTACCTCCTGTTCGTTCGATAACTCCTGGGTGAAGTTATGGAAACACGACACGCCGTTGCTGTTCGCGCTGCAGGGCGCGAACTATGAGCAGGGTTTGGGGCAGGCACGCCCCAACAAGATCACTTTGAAAACTCGCAAGAGTTTGAAAAGTGAAGTCCCGGTGGAACACAAAATTTTCAAGAATTGAAAATTTGTGGCCACGGGACGGTTCTTGCCCTCCACCGCTGCGCTCAAAACGCTCTATCAACAAATGTTTCCGAATTGTTAAGACGCAAAAATAAGTAGAGGGATTCTGCTCATGTATGTTAATCACCGTTTGCTCCGAACGAAGTTCCTGCCCCTGTTTGTGCAGCAGCGTTGACGAAAAGTCGGTATCACGTTCGGACAGCTCATGAAATTGTCAAGGTGCGTTTCCCGTAAAAGAAAAATACCGCCCATGCAGCATAGCGATGGATTTTGTCGGGTGAAGTAAGCGGCAAAATGAATCGGGTGTGTTGCGGGGCGGTAAAAATCTTCATGGAGAATAAACCCTCAACGTGCAGTCATTCGTGGCTAACACGGCGGGATTTGCGATAGAGAGTATCATGGATTGTACGGTGTGTCAAGATGTTTTTGCAAAATTTATTGAGGTAAAGTGGTGAAAGTATGACACATTATAAAAACACACCAGTTCGGTATGGCAAGGACTGGCGTGTTCTCTTAGGAGAAGAACATGTAGAAGGTATGCATGGTATGGTTTAGGAGAAAAGTTGGAAAATATCAAAGGATCTCGAGGAGGGGTGCTTTTAATTCAGGTGCCGCCAGAGGGTAGACCGGCTGATGCCCAGCTGTTTGGCGGCAAGGGTCTGATTGCCGCCGTAGTCGGAAAGAGTCTGGTTGATGGCGGCAGAGATAATCTGATCCAGTGTTTTCCCGCTGAAGGGATTCTCCGCCGTGGGGGGAGTCTCCACATGATGGAGGGTTCGTTCCTTCAGCAAGACCTCGGTGACAGAATCGTTCAGGATGTAAGAGGAGGAAGCCAAGGCCGCCAGCTCGCTCAGCACTGCTTTGAACTCGGTGAAATTGTCCGGCCAGCTGTAATGGATGAGCTGATCCATGGCATTGGGGGCAAGACCGATGATCTGCTTGCCAAGGGTGGCGTTCAGGCTGTTTAGGTAGAGATTGGCCAGCGACGGGATTTCGTCGGCGCGGGAACGCAGGGGAATCACCGAAAGCCCCACACAGCCCATCTCGGAGGAAAAGCTCTGGATGGTGGGGGCCGGGGCGTTTTGCTGGGAAACGATGCAGGAGAAGATCATGAACACCCGGGTCTTCAGCGAGATCTGGTTGGAGTAATAGAGCAGCTCCTGTAGGTTCCGGTAGGCCAGCTTGCCGATGTCCTGAAAATAGATGGTGGTGTGGTTTTCCAGCAGGGGAGAGGAGGGCGAATTGAACAGAAACTCCCAGCCCTTTTCGTTCAGGGTGGCGCAGTTGATGACCACAAAGGGGTTCTTATTATAGGGGCTGTTCAGGTAGAGCGCCTTGGCGATTTGCTGCTTGCCAGTGCCCGGTTCACCCAGAATCAGCACCGGCTGGGCCGTGGCCGCCAGTGCCGAGAGCCGCTTTTCCAGCGGGCGGATGGCACCGCTGATGCTTAAAAAGCTGTCCTGGAACAGGTGCTGAACCTCGTTATGTTCATAAAGATAGATACCCGCATTGATGGACTTACGGGAGAGGATCGTCTGGGTGTAGCAGAACACATAGAACTGCTCATTGGCAAAGGTCATGGCCTGGGCTGTGGCCCGCAGGTAGGTCAGCTCGTCGGTGTACAAAAACTGCCGCACCGCCCCGGAACTCAGGTCGCCGATGCGCTGGACAAAGTAATCCCGGATCTTTTCAGGAACAGAGTCCTCAGTGGTATAGAACAGCTCCTTTTTCTCGTTGAACACCAGAACGTTTCCCCGCGCCTGCCGCACCGCATTCTGCAGCAGTGCAATCTTCCGGCGCATCCGGCGGTACTCCTTCGAGATGTCAATCGCATGTTCAAAAGCGGCATGCAGGCTCTCGGCACCGCTGGTGATCAGGAAAGCGCTGTACCCCAGTTCCCGGGCAATGCTGTGGGTCACGTTGTCGCAGATGACCATATTATAGCCGCCCAGCTTCAGCCGTTCCAGCGCCGAGCGCACCTCGGCTTCGCTGTGAACGGTGACGATGTCGGTGTTGAAGCGCAGCAGGTCGCACAGGGTATGGGCCGGGCCTGTGATGCTGGGAAAGCCCACGATGGCGTACAGGCTGTTGTAATTTTCGGCCATTTTGATGGCGCGCAGGATGTCGTAGACCGAAAACGTGATCTCGACCACCGGCATCGTCAGCTTCTGTTTCAGCAGCTCCGCCGTGCCGCCGCGGGAGATCACAACGTCGTAACTCTCGTTTTCATTGACAAGGCGCTGCGCGATCTTGACGCCCTCTTCCAGGTCACCGGTGTAGGCTTCAAAGCGGACCTCCGGGAACGCTTCCCGCGCCACACGCTCCATTGCCGCACGGATGCTTTCAAACGGCGCGATCCCAAGAATACGAATCTCTTCCAAGCAGATCCCTCCTCACGATGGGGAAAACAGTGGATTTCGCCCGAAATGTTCCAAAACGGGACGCTTCGCGGGCTTTTTCAACAAAATTGTAACATAATGCAACGTTCTACGCCAGACGAGATTGCTAAAACGTTCTAAAATGAAACGATTTGAACCAACAAAATTTGACAAAAATCCAAAATTGTTTCATAATGACACAAATTGAAATTGAGAACCGCCCTGCTTTTAGCTATAATAAGGCCACCGAAGCAAAGAAAAGGCAAGCTAAAGAGAGCGGTGAATCAGCAATGTTTACACTTTTGATATTGGCAGATGACTTTACAGGAGCACTGGACACAGGAGTGCAGATCTCTAAGACCGGTGCCAAAACGATGGTGCTGACCGATTCCCATGCAGACCTTGAGCGCTTTGCCGATGGAACGGATGTTCTGGTGATCGACGCGGAAACGCGCCACATCTCCCCGCAGCAGGCGAAGGAATGCGTAGCATCCATCGTCCGGCGGGCCTTCGCCCTGAACGTTCCCTGCATCTATAAAAAGACGGATTCCGCGCTCCGGGGCAACATCGGAGCCGAGTTGGAAGCAGTGGCAGAGCAAAGCCCAGAAGGGCAGCTGTTCTTCGTGCCGGCCTTTCCCCAGATGAACCGGACCACAGAGCACGGTCAGCAGCTCATTGAAGGAATGCCGGTGGCCCAGAGCGTGTTCGGGCAGGATCCCTTCGAGCCAGTGAGAAACTCCGACGTGGCCGCCATCATTGCGGAACAGAGCAAGCTTCCCACCGTGATCACAGAAGCGGGAGAGCCGATCCGGCTGACCGGCCCGGGCATTCAAATCTATGACGCCAAGTCCATGGAGGACATCCGCAAGACCGGCGAGGTGCTCCGGCAGAACGGCAAGCTGAACGCGCTGGCCGGATGCGCAGGCTTTGCGGCTATCCTGCCCAGCCTGCTGGGGCTGGAACACGCCGAAGCGGCCCGGCAGCCCCGATTGGATAAGCGGTTGCTGGTAATCTGCGGAAGCGTGAATCCCATTACCCTTTCCCAGCTGGATGAGGCTGAACAGAACGGATTCGTCCGCCTGAGACTGACACCGGAAGAAAAGCTCACCGATCACTACTGGGAAACCCCGGCGGGCCAAGAAAAGCTGAAAGCCATGACCGAAGCGGTGAGCCGGAGCGACTGCATCATCATCGATACCAACGATGCCGACGGCAATCGCTCCACACGACAGTACGCCGAACAGCGTCAGATGAAAGTAGAAGAGATGCGGCAGTGCATCGCGGATTCCATCGGCCGGACAGCCAAATACCTCATCGAGGCGGATGGGCCAGGAGAAAACGGCACCTGCCGAACCCTGATGATCACGGGTGGCGATGTGCTGATCCAGACCATGGGTGAACTTGGCGTGGCAGAACTCCATCCCATCTGTGAGATGGACCCGGGCGTCGTCCTTTCCAGCTTTACCTGCAAGGGACAAAAACGATATGTACTTTCCAAGTCCGGAGGGTTTGGCCCCAGCGACCAGCTCCTGCGGATCCTGAACAAATTAAATCAAACCATCGAGGAATGAGCAAGGAGGACAAGACAATGCTGAAGCAGTACACATTAAGAATGCCGGGCGCGGTCTTCGGAGGCGAGGACAGTCTGGACAACCTGACGAACCTGGTCAAGGACAGCGCAAAGGTGGCTGTGTTCACTGATAAAGGTATCGAGGCCACTGGCCTGGCGGCTCTGGTCACGGCCAAGATCGCGCAGGCCGGCAAGGAGTACGTCGTGTTCGACGAGCTGCCCGTAGAGCCTTCCTACCAGCAGGCACAGGCCGCCATCGATGCCTTCAAGGCATCGGGCGCAGACTTCATCGTGGCAGTGGGCGGCGGTTCCGTGATGGACATCGCAAAGCTGGCCTCCCTGCTCAAGACCGATGAGTACGGCGTCAAGGAACTGCTGGACACCCCGCTGCGGGCCCACAAGTGTGTTCCCACCCTGATGATCCCCACTACCGCAGGCACCGGTGCCGAGGCCACCCCCAACGCCATCGTGGCTGTGCCGGAAAAGGAAGTCAAGATCGGTATTGTCAACCCGGAAATGATCGCAGATTACGTCATCCTTGACCCGATCATGATCAAGAAGCTGCCCCGCAAGATCGCTGCTTCCACCGGTGTGGACGCCCTGTGCCACGCCATTGAGTGCTGGACCAGCAACAAGGCAAACGCCTTCAGCGATATGTACGCCATGTGGGCACTGGATCTGATCCTGAACAACATCGAAAAAGCCTGTGATGATCCCGAAGCTGTTCAGGCCAAGATCAATATGCAGACTGCAAGCTTCTACGCCGGTGTGGCCATCACCGCTTCCGGTACCACCGCAGTCCACGCTCTGAGTTACCCCATGGGCGGCAAGTATCATGTGGCCCACGGTGTTGCAAATGCCATCCTGCTGGTGCCCGTCATGCGCTTCAACGAGAGCGTCTGCCGTGAGAAATTCGCCGAAGCCTATGACCGCTGCGTCCACGGCGAAAAGACCTGTACCACCGTGGAAGAGAAGAGCGCTTACATTATCCACTGGCTGGAAGAAATCGTCAAGCATCTGGACATCCCCACCAGCTACAAGGGCTTCGGCGTGAAGCCCGAAGATCTGGACGGCCTGGTGGAGGCCGGTATGCAGCAGCAGCGTCTGCTGGTGAACAACATGCGTCCCGTCACAGCCGAGGACGCACGCAATATTTACCTGGAAGTTATTTGAACCGCGTGAACAGAAAAACATAAATTTACATGAAAAAGGAGAAAGCGATTATGAAGAACGTTCCTATGAAAGGCATCATCACCCCCATCCTGACCCCCATGAACCCCGATGAGACCGTGAACCTGGAAGTCCTCCGCCAGCAGATCGAGCGTCTGATCCAGGGCGGCGTCCACGGCATCTTCCCCATTGGCACCAACGGCGAGGCCTACGCACTGTCCTTTGACGAAAAGCTGGCCATCATCGAGACCTGTGTGGATCAGGTCAAGGGCCGTGTTCCCGTTTACGCAGGTACCGGCTGCATCACCACCCGCGAGACCATTGAGCTGAGCAAGCGTGCTGCCGACCTGGGTGCCGACATCTTGTCCATCATCACCCCCAGCTTCGCCGTGGCTTCTCAGAAAGAGATGTACGACCACTACGTGGAAGTGGCAAAGCATGTGGATGTTCCCATCGTGCTGTACAACATCCCCGCACGTACCGGCAACAAGCTGCTGCCCGAAACCGTTGCCAAGCTGGCAAAGGACGTTGACGTGATCATGGGTGCCAAGGACTCCAGCGGTGACTGGGACAACCTGCAGACTTACATCCGTCTGACCCAGGATCTGGACAAGGGCTTCAAGGTCCTGTCCGGCAACGACTCCCTGATCCTCAAGTCCCTGCAGGCCGGCGGCGCAGGCGGCATTGCTGGCTGCTCCAACGTTTACCCCCATGTCCTGTCCTCTATCTACAACCTGTTCGTGGAAGGCAAGATCGAGGAAGCACAGGCCGCTCAGGATTCCATCGCAAGCTTCCGTGCCGTGTTCAAGTACGGCAACCCCAACACCGTCGTCAAGAAGGCCGCTGCTCTGCTGGGCAACCCCGTGGGCGAGTGCCGCCGTCCCTTCTCCTACCTGAGCGAAGAGGGCACTGAGGCCCTGCGCAAGGTGCTGGAAGAGAACAAGGCAAAGGGCATGGCCTGATCTGAAAACAGGAGGGAACAAGGATGGAGCGTCCTATCGTTGGTATTTCTATGGGCGACCCCTTTGGCAATGGACCGGAGATCACCGTGAAGGCGCTGAACGATCCGGAGGTCTACAAGACCTGCAAGCCGCTGGTGGTGGGGGATCGCTCTTGCATGGAATATGCACTGGCCGTGTCCCAAAAGGTCAACGGCATCGACCTGAAGCTGAATCTGGTGGAAAGCCCCGCACAGGGCCGCTATGAGTACGGCACCATTGATCTGATCGATCTGGGCATCGTGCCCAAAGACAAGATCCCCGATACGCTGGCAGAGGAGCACCCGAAGGCCTTTGACGTAGGCCCCTGCGCTCTGGGCGGCGAGGCAGCCTTCCAGTATGTGGTCAAGGTCATCGACTTGGCTATGAAGAAAGAGATCCAGGCCACTGTGACCAACGCCCTGAGCAAGGAAGCCATCAATATGGCAGGCCACCACTACTCCGGCCACACTGAGATCTATGCCGAGTACACCGGAACCAAGAAATACGCCATGATGCTGGCTCACCACGATTTCCGTGTGGTCCACGTTTCCACCCATGTGTCGCTGCGGGAAGCATGCGACCGGGTGAAGAAGGCCCGCGTGCTGGAAGTTATCGAGATCGCTGACAAGGTCTGCAAGGATATGGGCATTGAGCATCCGAAGGTGGCTGTGGCCGGTCTGAATCCCCACTGCGGTGAGAACGGACTGTTCGGCCGGGAGGAAATCGAGGAGATCAAGCCCGCCATCGATGCCGCCAAGGCCGAGGGCATTGATGCTATCGGCCCCTGCCCCCCGGACAGTGTATTCAGTCAGGCCATCGGCGGCTGGTACGACATCGTGGTGGTCATGTACCACGATCAGGGCCACATCCCCATTAAGACTGTCGGCTTTGTGTATGACCGCGAGAAGCAGTCTTGGAAGGCCGTGGAGGGTGTGAATATCACTCTGGGCCTCCCCATCGTCCGTGTCAGCGTGGACCATGGCACAGGCTATGCACTGGCGGGTACCGGCACCAGCAACGAGCTGAGCTTGGTGAATTCCATCGCATACGCCGCAAGCTTCGGAAAAAACAGGACCTGAAGGAGAAACACTATGAAATTTGTTATGACGCAGTCGATCTGCCCGGAAGGCATCGAAAAGCTGAAGGCTGACACCAACGGTCAGGTCGAGATCATTGCAGAAGATAATCCGGACCCCAATAACTACTTAGACGACATGCAGGACGCCGATGCCCTGATCGTCCGCATCGCAAAGTGCGATGCCCATGCCATTGAGAACAGTCCCAAACTGAAGGTCATTGGCCGCACCGGTGTGGGCTACGACTCCGTGGACGTGAAGAAAGCCACTGAGCTGGGCATCCCCGTGGTTATCACCCCGGGTGCCAACAACCGCAGTGTGGCAGAACATGCCGTGGCTATGATGTTTGCCCTCTCCAAGAACCTCTACGAGGGTCAGGTGGAGACCGAGAAGGGCAACTGGGAGATCCGCGGTGTCCACAAGGCCTTCGAGCTGGAAGGCAAGACCGTGGGTGTCATCGGTCTGGGTGCCATTGGCCGCGAGACCGCAAAGATCTGTCAGGGCGTGGGCATGAAAGTGGCCGGTTACGACCCCTTCATGAGTCAGGACAAGATCGAGGCTCTGGGTGCTGAATATTACGCCGATTACAAGGAGCTGCTGAAGGTGGCCGACATCGTCACCGTCCATGTGCCCCTGACCGACCAGACCCGCGACATGATCAGTGCAGCCGAGCTGGCCACCATGAAAAAGACCGCTCTGGTCATCAACTGCAGCCGCGGCGGCATCGTGAACGAAGCCGACCTGTGCGCAGCTTTGCGGGCCGGCACCATTGCCGGTGCTGGCACCGACGTGTTCTGCAACGAGCCGCCCAAGCCGGATGATCCGCTGCTGAACACCCCCAACCTGATCGTCAGCCCCCACTCCGCCGCACAGACCCGCGAAGCCGTCATTAAGATGGCCAATATGTGCGTGGACGGCTGCTTGGCCGTTATCCGCGGCGAGAAGTGGCCCTTCGTGGCAGATAAGAAGGTCTACGATCATCCCAAGTGGGCTGATAAGTAATACGGGCTTTCGGGAGCCGCCCTGCCTGTAAAGAAAAATAGGGAGAACAGCTTATGAAATACGAAAAATACAATAAGGGGAAGAACAATCTGTTCAGCGGCATCGTTCTGGGCGGTTTTGCCATCGCCTACCTGATCGGTGCAGCGATGATCAAGATCCCAAAGATGCTTTCCGCATCGCTCCTCAACGCCTCGTCCGTGCCCAAGCTGTGGGGCGTGCTGCTGCTGATCCTCGGCATCGTGCTGATCGTCCGCGGCCTGCGCGTGATGAAGGCGGAAAAGGCAGCGGGCAATGCACCGGAAAAAAAGACCGCATCGGATGCGGCCAAGGGCTTCTGGGCTGACAACCGCGCCGTCGTGGAGATGTTCGTGGTGCTTCTGGTCTACATCGCCCTGATCCAGCCGGTGGGCTTCCTGATCTCCACCTTCCTGTTCCTGTTTGCAGAGTTCAATATCCTGACTTACAAAGAGGACCGGAAGCTGGGCTTTTCCGTGGTCTTCGCACTGGTGTGCGCCGTGGGCATTTACGCCATGTTCAAGTACGGCTTCAAGATGCCGCTTCCGCAGGGCATCCTGAAGGGAATCTTTTAAGGAGGGAAGGTACAGATTATGTTGATGGAAGGTTTTTCCATGGTCCTGAGCGACCCGTTAAGCGTCGTTCTGGTGGCCGTGGGCACTCTGATCGGCACCATCTTCGGTGCCATTCCCGGTCTGACGGCTACCATGGCCGTTACGATCTGCCTGCCCATGACCTTTGCAATGAGTGACAGCCGCGCCATTGCCCTGCTGATGGCTCTGTACATCGGCGGTATTTCCGGCGGTCTGGTCTCCTCGATCCTGCTGAACATCCCCGGTACGCCTGCCTCGATGGTCACCGCCTTCGACGGCGCACCCATGGCCCGCAAGGGCGAGGGTGCCAAGGCACTTGGCACCGGCATCTTCTTCTCGTTTCTGGGCACCATTTTTGGTCTGATCGCTCTGATCATCATTGCACCGTATCTGGCTGCAGTGGCCATCAAGTTTGGTGCATTCGAGTACTGCGCTCTGTCCATCTTCTCCCTGTCGCTGGTCATCTCACTGGCCGGCAAGGATATGGTCAAGGGTCTGGCAGCTGCCCTTCTGGGCGTCATGTTCTCCACCTTCGGCATCTCCACCTTCGACAGCATCGTCCGCTACGATTTCGGCAGCGTGAACATGCAGTCCGGCTTCCAGCAGCTGGTGGTCCTGATCGGCCTGTACGCCATCCCTGAAGTGGTAGGCGTTGCCCAGAAGGTCGTGAAACCCAAAGTTATCATGCAGCAGAACACCACCGTGGATAAGATCCATGGTCTGGGCTTCACCTGGCAGGAGTTCAAGAGCCAGATCGGCAACTTCTTCATCGCAGCCGCCATCGGCACCGGCATCGGCATCCTGCCCGGCATCGGCGGCGGTACTGCCGGTATCATGTCCTACACCACTATCAAGAACCGCTCCAAGACTCCTGAAAAGTTCGGCACCGGCATTATGGACGGCGTCGTGGCTTCTGAAACTGCAAACAACGCTGCCATCGGCGGCGCAATGATCCCCCTGCTGACCCTTGGCATCCCCGGCGACGGCATCACAGCCATCCTGCTGGGCAGCCTGATCATCCACGGCATCGCCCCTGGTCCGCTGATCTTTGAGAAGAGCGGCGCACTGATGTACTCCATCTACCTGATCATCGGCCTGTCCTCCCTGTTCATGATGATCTTCATGCTGTTCGGCATCAAGGGCTTCGTCAAGATCCTTTCCGCTCCGCAGGGCCTGCTGATGCCCATCATCCTGTGCATGTGCTGTGTGGGTGCCTTTGGCTGCTCCAACCGCATGTTCGATGTCTGGTGCCTGCTGATCTTCGGCCTGATCGCTGTTGTCATTCGCGCCATGGAGCTGCCCATCATGCCCGTGGCCATCGGCTTCATTCTGGGACCCATCTTTGAAAAGAACCTCCGCCGTGCAGAGTCCTTTATGACCAGCGGCCCCGCAGAGCTGCTGCATCACCCCATCGCTCTGGTCATTCTGGTGATCACCGTTGTGATGATCGTCTTCAGCCTGCGTTCCAACAAGCGTGCTGCCGAGCGTGAGGCTGCGGCTGCCGCTGCCGAGGAGCAGGAGTGATCCGAATACATACCAGACGCTTGTTGTGCAGCGTCTGTCAAGAAACACAAGAAGAAAGGAAATTACCATGAAAAAGATCTCGCGTCGTTCGTTCCTGTCCGCTATGGGTATTGTGGGTGCCGCTGCTGCCCTGACCGCCTGCGGCGGTTCTTCCAGCTCCACCGCTGCTTCTTCCTCTGCCGCTTCTACTGCCGGCAGCACCGCAGCCGCTGGCAGCGCCGAAAAGCCTGCCGATTACCCCAACGCTTCCATGAGCCTTGTGGTCGGCTTCAACCCCGGCGGTGACTCCGACCTGAACAACCGCCTGATGGCACAGTATGTGGAGCCTTCGTTCGGCCAGTCCATCGCCGTGACCAACATGGCTGGTTCCAACAGCTCCGTTGCTCTGACCCAGTATCAGAGCACCCCCACCGATGGCTACACCATTCTGGGCACCAACAGTGCCGCTCTGGTCAACAACTACGCTTCCGGCACCTGCCAGTACAGCTACGAAGACTTTGAGGTCATTGCAGTCTTTGGCCGTGCCCCCGGCGATATGCTGTTTGCCAACAAGGCTTCCGGTATCACCTCCATGGAAGACCTGCTGGAGAAGTCCAAGGCCAACCCCAACTCCATCAAGATGGGCATGTCCTCCGGCGGCAACACCCACGTCTACGCTCTGCTGCTGCAGCAGGCCGGCTTCGCGTGCAACATCGTTGACGGCGGCGATGGTTCCGATCGTATCGCAGCTCTGGTGGGCGGCCACGTGGATGTCTGCTTCGTGCCGTACCTGACCGCGAAGGAATACGTTGAGAACGGCGACGTTGTGCCTCTGTGCACCATCGGTGACCGCTGCTCCGCTCTGCCGGATACCCCCTCCATCAACGAGAACGGCTACGTGGAGAACAACTTTAACAACTACTACGTCTGGCTGGCACCCAAGGGCACCGATGCAGGCATCGTTTCCTATCTGGCTTCTCTGTGCGAGGACGTTGCGAACAACAACGAGAAGTACGCCGCAGATCAGCAGGCCATCAACTTCAACGATCCGTTCATCGTGACCGGTCAGGACGCAATCGACCTGCTGGCTGAGCTGCAGGACGTTGCAAACGAGAATGTCAAGGTTCTGGGCTGATCCTGAAAGATTGCGTTTCTCCTTATCTTGGTCATACCAGCATTAAAAAGCGAAAGAACGGCCTGAATTCTGTACTGCACAGGATTCAGGCCGTTCGGGCTTATTGTGTGGGAGAGTTTGTACGCCTTTACCAACATTTTCGTCCGGCAAAGCATCGGTATGATGTGGTCTATGTTTTCACCCTGTCCGAAGTAAAGGAAGCGGCACATTTTTCCAAAATGTGGAATCCGATATAATCGTCTGATAGCGGTAGGTTTGAACTGGTGGAAGAAATAGTTTTAAGTTGTTGTTAAGCTGTTATTTTCCCTATTGCAATCCGTTGCAAAGTATGGTATATACATTATACGAAACGTTGCTCTGATGAACGTATTACCGTTCAATGATGTATAAATGGGAGGTGCTTGCCGTGACCGCCGTAATCTACGCCCGTTATTCCACTGACAGCCAGCGAGAAGAATCCATCGAAGGCCAGATTCGGGAGTGCACCGCCTACGCAGAGAAGAATGGCTTCACAGTGGTCAAGCACTACATTGACCGTGCCGTTTCTGCAAAAACGGATAATCGCCCACAGTTCCAGCAGATGATCAAAGACAGCGAGCGTGGAATCTTTGATGTCATCATTGTCTGGAAATTGGATCGCTTTGCCCGGAACCGCTACGACAGCGCCCGGGACAAGACCCAGTTAAAAGAGGAACGGCGTGAAACTGGTGTCGGCAACGGAAGTCATTTCGGCTGGCCCGGAGGGTATCATTCTGGAATCGGTGCTGGAGGGCTATGCCGAATATTACTCGGCTGACTTGTCTGAAAAGGTCGTGCGTGGCATGACCGAAAACGCTCTCAAGGGTATTTATAATGGCGGCACGATTCCGTTCGGCTACATGATCGATGAGACCCGGCATTACCAGCCCGACC